>JAPJRA010000222.1 GCA_030824835.1 Geminicoccaceae bacterium
AGGTCACGGACGCGACGGCGCTGGCCCACAAGATCCTGGCCGCCTTCGCCGCCCCTTTCGTGGTGGAAGGTCACGAAATACATGCCGGGACCAGCATTGGCATAGCCCTCTTTCCTCAGGACGGAGAAGATTCACCTACGCTGCTCAAGAACGCGGACGTCGCTCTCTACCGTGCCAAGGCCGATGGCCGGAACAGCTGCCGTCTGTTCAAGCCGGCGATGAACGAGGAGGCCCGGGCGCGCCGGCAACTGGACCTGGAACTGCGCCAAGCGCTGCAGCTCGGCGAATTCCTGCTGCACTACCAGCCGCAGCTCGAGCTCGATACCGGACGATTCTCCGGTGTGGAAGCGCTGATCCGCTGGAACCATCCGCGGCGCGGGCTGGTGCTGCCGGGCGAGTTCATCCCGGCCGCCGAGGCCAACGGGCTGATCCGCCCGCTCGGTTCCTGGGTCCTGCGAGAGGCTTGCAGGCAGGCACGGCTGTGGCGGCAACATGGCCTTCCTCTAGCCGTCGCCGTCAACCTCTCGCCGGTGCAGTTGCGCCATGGCTGCCTGCTGCCGGCCGTCGGCGAAGCCCTCGCCGATAACGACCTCGAACCGGAGGGTCTCGAGCTCGAGATCACCGAGGGGGCCATCATGCACAGTGTCGAGCAGCATGGCGGCAGCTGGCTGCGTGGGCTGGCGGCGACTGGCGTACACTTGGCGATCGACGATTTCGGGACCGGCTACAGCTCCTTTGCGTACCTGAAGCATCTGCCGGTCACGACGATCAAGATCGACCGCTCGTTCATCCGCGACCTTGGTCAGGGCTCTCAGGACGAGGCGCTGTTGCGCGGCATCGTCACGCTGGGGCAAAGCCTGGGCAAGCGTGTGGTGGCCGAGGGCGTCGAGAACGCGGTGCAGCTCGAGCTGTTGCGGCGGATGGGCTGCAACAGTGCCCAAGGCTTCCACATCGCGCCGCCACAAGAGGCGGCACGGCTGGAGACTATGCTCAGCGTCTAAAGTCGACGACGGCATGGTCGGTGCAGCAGGTAGGCTGCAGCCTGGGCGTGCACCCCGTCGCCGCCGTGTGAAAGGCGCCGGCCGCCGGCAACGGCCAGGCTCGGCACTTCCCCTCAGAGCGGCTTGGGGATCTGGGTCGGGTAGGGGGCGAAGCCGCAGTCGGCCTTGATGGTGGGGTTGGCGGCGCGGCCCGCCTTCATCATCCGCTCGCCCAGCCGGGTGTCGCGGGCGTGCGCGGCATAGCCGGCGTTGCTGCCCATCAACACCCAGCGCGCGCTCAAGGTCAGCGCCTCGGCCACGTCCGGCCGCTCGGAATCGGCGGCCTGCTGCGCGATCGAGGCGATCCAGCGCGACAGCGCGTGGCTGCGCCCGGACACCGAACGGCGAGGCTCATAACGCTGCCAGCTCTTCTTCATCTGCAGCAGCTGGGCGCAATAGGTCGGCTGCGGCCGCGGCGTGCCGGTCGCCCACGCTTGGCCCGTGCTGCCCAGCAGCAGAACCAGAGCGATGCAGCGGGCACCGACGAGGAATGCGTTCGTCATGTTCGTCGCCTCAGGAGAGTAAATGTCGAAAACCTACGGTGCGGATCACTCGAGGCCGCCCATCGACTCCTTGACGACGTCGCCCATAACGTTGCCCACTTCGTTTGGACCGCCCGAGACCCACAAGATGACATTGGTCTGCGGATTCATGATGTACAGTATGCCCCAATTCGACATGACGGCGACGGCACCTCCATTGCCGTTGGTCCCGGTGGCCCAGTTCACCGAGCCGTCAGGCGCATAATAGACCAGATTGCCGTCGTCCTGCATGATCAGGTATGAGCCTACTGGACCTTGGGCGAGATTCGTCGGAACATCGTTGCCGAGTATCTCCAGCTCACCATTGGCATTGACCAGCAGATGATACCCGCCTTTCTTATTGCCGTTGTTTACAGCAAACGGATCATTCATGAACTTAGACTGGACAAGACCCTGATTGGATTGGAGTGTATTGCCTTCGCACAGCACCGCCCCACGATAGTTGTTGGTTGATGTCGACCAGAGTGCCGATGATCCCTGATAGATGACCAGGTTGCCGTCCGACTGCAGCGTCAATGTCGCCCCTGGATTGCCTGCGGTATTGCTGGCCCACAGCGCCGGTTGGTCAGGAGCGGGATACTGCACGAAATTGCCGTCCCCCTGCATGATCAGGTAGGAGCCGGCCACCGGCGTCTTGGCCAGCGACCACGCGTAGTCGCTCATCACGTTCGTGGTCAGGCCCGGGAATATCCACATGCCGCAAGGCAGCCCGCCAGGCGGCATGTTCCACAGCACGCCGACACCGTCCCCAAACATGTCGAGCTCGTACTGGCCGTTGCTCGACATGAGATACTGGTTGGCATTCAGTTGCTGACCATCACCCAAGCCGGTGCCGAGGTTCTGCGCGCCCGAGCCGCTACGCGACAGCGGCGCATGGGTCGGGAAGGGCAGGGTTGCCTGCGCCGCATCCGCCAGAATGGCGCTGAAGATACAGACAAACAGAAGCACGACGCCCGACTGCCAGGCGCTTCGCATCGAAACGCGCAAATACACGGTTTGTTTTCCCCCAACAGTAACGTCCCGTTCGGTCGAGAACGATCTAGCCTTCTTGCGGGCATGCCACCTGGGTCGTCACTTACCATGGGACGAATGGCAGTCAAGACGGCTTCGCTCTAGGGTTGACGAGACGCAGCACCCGCGACCAACGGCGCTTCGTCAGCAGTTCCGATTGAGCAAGGATGTCGATACCCTCACTGCGGCCGGTGCCGCCGTTCCTGTCAGATCAAATCGTTCCGCGGCAGCGCTGGCGCGGGTGGGCTCAGACCATGCCCTTGCCGGCATCCGAGCCTTTCTTGGCTTGCCTTGCGCGCAGCCACCAGAGGATGCTCAGGCTGGTGCCGATCACGACCAGGGACAGGGCGGTGGTCAGCGTGCCCAGCGCGTAGATCACCGGGGTGGTGGCGTTGGTCTGCATCGCCTGCAGCTCGAGCGGCAGAGTGTTCAGCGCGCCCAGGGCCTGGGAGCTGCGGGCCAGCTCGTCGTAGGACAGGGTGAAGCCGAACAGGGCGACGCCGACCAGGGAGGGCAGCACGATCGGCAGCACCACGTGGCGGACCGTCTGCACCGGCGAGGCGCCGAGGTCTCGGGCGGCTTCCTCGAAGCGCTTGTCGAAGCGGTTGAACACCGCGAACATGATCAACAGGCCGAAGGGCAGGGTCCAGGTCAGGTGGGCGCCGAGGCCCGAGCTCCACCAGTTGCGCTCGAGGCCCAGCATCTCGAACAAGGCGCCGATGCCCAGCGAGACCACGACCGAGGGCATGATCAGGCTGGCCACGGCGACATAGAACAAGGCACCGGCGCCGGCGAAACGCTTGCGGAAGCCCAGGCCGGCCAGGAACGACAAGGTCACCGTCACCAGCATGACGATCAGGCCGAGCTTGATCGAGCGGTCGAAGCTGCCGCCGATGTCGCCGATCGACTGGGCCTTGAACACCTCGCCGAACCATTGCGTGCTGACGCCCTGCATCGGGAAGACCAGGCCGCCGCTCGGCCCCTGGAACGACAAGACGGTGATGGTGAGCGTCGGGCCGTAGAGGAAGAGGACGAACAGCGCGAACAGCAGGCTGAGCAGGACGAAGCTTCGCGGATGGGTCTCGCGCAGCATGGTCTCAGAGCTCCCGGCGCACGTCGACGATCCTGCCCAGGGCCACGATCATCAGGATGACGGTGAGCAGCAGCACCATGGCGTTGGCGGCGGCGGGCGGGAACTGCAGGTAGTTGAGCTCGGTGGCGATCGACTTGCCGATCGAGGCGACCTTGCCGCCGCCCAGCACGTTGACGGTGACGAAGTCGCCCATGACGATGGTGATGACGAAGATCGAGCCGATGACGATGCCGGGCTTCACCAACGGCAGGATCACGTGCCGGATGGTCTGCCACTCCGTGGCCCCGGCATCGGTCGCGGCCTCGATCAGCGACTTGTCGATGCGGACCATGGAATTGAAGATCGGGACGATCATGAACAGCGTGTAGAGGTGGATGAAGCCCAAGATCACCGAGAAGTCGGAGTAGAGCAGCCATTCCTGGGGCTGGTCGACGATGCCCAGGGACAGGAGCGCCGAGTTGACCACGCCGTTGCGGCCCAGCAGCGGGATCCAGGAGATCATGCGGATCACGTTGCTGGTCCAGAACGGGATCGTGCAGACCAGGAACAGCGTCATCTGCCAGCTCAGCGAGCGGACATAGAAGGCGAGGAAGTAGGCGATCGCGAAGCCCAAGGCCAACGTGATCAGCCAGACGGTGATGCAGAACTTCAGCGTGCTGAGATAAGTGTCCCAGGTCACCTGCTCGCTGAAGACATCGATATAATTCTGGAAGCTGAACGCCGGGATCAGCATGTCGTAGGCTTCGTAGTCGAAGAAGCTCACGACCATGACCAGCACGATGGGCACGACGAAGAAGAGCAGGAAGACCAGCGCCATCGGCGCCACGAGCAGGTAGGGCGCAAGGCCCCCACCATCGGGTTTGGGCCGTGCTGGAGCCGCCGGCACGGCTTCGGTCAGCGGCAGGACGGTGGTGAGGGCCTCGCGCATCGTTCTCAGCTCAGGCCGCGACGAACTCGTTCCACTTCCGCACCATGTACTTGTCCTCGTCCATGACCGTGTTCCAGACCGCGACCGCCCCCATGCGCTCGTAGAACGAGCCGCCGTCGCGGGTCTCGCCGGCCTTGGCGATGACCTCGCCGGTGGGCGAGGTGATGTCCTTCTCGGCGGGCTTGCCTTCCATCCAGTAGGCCCACTCGTAGGGCTCCATGTTCTGCTGCGCCGTCGACAGCACCGCGGCGTAGTAGCCCTGGCGGTTGAGGAAGCCGCCGGCCCAGCCGGACAGGAACCAGTTCACGAACTCGTAGCAGGCGTCCAGCGTCTTGCCCTCGACGTGGGTCGGGATGCCGAGGCCGGCGCCCCAGGCGCGGTAGCCCTCCTTGAGCGGCTGGTACTTGCAGGCAATGCCCATCTGCCGGACCTTGGTCACCGCCGGCGACCACATCGACTGGATCACCACCTCGCCCGAGGCCATCAGGTTGACGCTCTCGTTGAACTCCTTCCACAGCGCGCGGAACTGACCGGCCTTCTTCAGGTCGATCATGAAGCCGATCGTCTTGTCGATCTCCTCCTTGGTCATGTTGCCCATGTCGCCATACTTGACGACGCCACTGGCCTGGGCGACCTGGCCCGCATCCATGATGCCGATGGCCGGGATGTTGAGGATCGAGGCCTTGCCTTTGAACTTGGGATCGGCGAGCTGCGCCCAGCTGTCGATCGGCACGTCGATCAGGTCCGGGCGGATGCCCAGCGTGTCGGCGTTGTAGACCGTCGGGATCAGCGTCATGAACTCGGTGGGGTCCGAGGCGAACTCGGTGCTCTCCGAGCCGGTGAGGTAGCTGACCTTGATCGGTGCGACGCCGATCCGCGATGTCTTGGTACCGTCCGGCAGCTGCCCCTTGGTGAAGATCGGGACGATGTCGTCGTAGAGCTTGATCTTCTTGGCATCCATGCCGCGCAGATGGCCGGCCGGGACGATCTTCTTCAGCATCCAGTACTCGGCGTCCAGCATGTCGAACGAGGTCGGCTGGGTGACCGCGCGCTTGACCACGTCATCGGAGGTCAGCGTCGTGTACTGGATGATGATCCCGGTATCTTCCTTGCACTTGTCCGCGAGCTCCTTGAACGCGTTCACGCCGGTGCCCGCGTAGCGCAGCGTGATCGGATCGTCGGCGTGCACGAACGGCGCCGGGAAGGTGGTCGCCACGGCGGCAGCGGTGCCGAGCAGCGTGGCGCGAAGCACGTCGCGCCGGCTGATGCCCCCGGTGCGGTCGACAACTCGGTAGGTCGTGTCGGACATGGTTATCCCTCCTCGGTTCTTGATGTGCCGGTGTGGATCGGTCAGGCGGCCAACGGCCGCGCCGCCTCGCGCGGCCAGCTCAGGCTGACCTGCTGGCCCGCCGCCACGGGTGCGGCGTCGAACGCCCGCTCGTCCATCAGCACCTCGACATTGCGTCCGCCTGGGGCCGCCAGGCGCACCTGCACCGAGGTGCCCTGATACTCGACCAGGGCCACGGCCGCGTCGAAGCCGATCTCGCCGTCGGCGGCGCTGCGAAAGGCCGCGCGGTCGGTGCGCAGGGCAATCTCGCCACGGCCGAGGCCCAACAGGTCGGCCGGCAGCACGTTGTGGCCGCCGATGAAGCGGGCGATGAAGGCGGTCTCCGGCTCGTTAAAGATCGAGCGCGGCGGTCCCGCCTGAATGATCCGGCCGCCGTTCATCACCACCATGATGTCGGCCAGGGCCATGGCCTCGTCCTGACCATGGGTCACGTGGACGAAGGTGAGGCCAGTCTCAGCCTGCAGCTTCTTCAGCTCCTCGCGCATCGGCACGCGCAGGAGGGGGTGCAGCG
>JAPJRA010000223.1:0-6098 GCA_030824835.1 Geminicoccaceae bacterium
GAGATCCAGCAGGAAGCCGTCAGCCTGCGGGAATATATCAGCGCCCCCTGGTGATCGGTTCGCCCACATGGAAGGTGCATGCCTAGCATGCACCGTTCCACCGGTGCTTGATTGGGACGCTGCCGGCGCCAACTTTGCCGCTGCGCGAGCCACTCTTCGGCACGCCAGCGGGGAAGCCGATGAGTACTGCGCACGGTCACGAAAGCTCTTCGACGAACCCGCTCGACCATGCGGCCATCCGCACGATCGTGATCGGGATCATGCTCGCCATGTTCCTGGGTGCGCTGGACCAAACGATCGTCGCCACCGCCATGCCGACGATCGGCCGAGCCCTGCACGACGTCGAACAGCTGCCGTGGGTGGTCACCGCCTATTTGCTGAGCTCGACCGCGGTCACCCCGCTCTACGGCAAGCTGAGCGACATCCATGGCCGGCGGACGATGATGCTGGTGAGCATCGGCGTCTTCGTCCTGGGCTCGATCGCCTGTGCGCTGGCCCCGACTATGCTGGTCCTCATCCTCGCCCGCGGTCTGCAAGGGGTCGGTGGCGGCGGCCTCATCTCCCTCGCCCAGACCATCATCGGCGACGTGGTGGCGCCCAAGGAGCGGGCCCGCTACCAGGCCTACTTCGCCGCGGTGTTCGTGGCCTCCAGCGTCGCCGGCCCCATCCTGGGCGGCTTCTTCGCGCAGCACCTGCATTGGTCGATGATCTTCTGGATCAATCTGCCCCTGGGCCTCGTGGCGCTGCGCATGACCGACAGCACACTGAGACAGCTGCCGCGCCACGAGCGGCCGCACCGGCTGGATCTGCTGGGTGCGGTGCTGATCGTGGCGACGACCATCGCCTTCCTGCTGGCGTTGAGCTGGGGCGGCGTACGGTATCCCTGGCTTTCGCCGACCATTCTGGGGCTGCTGGTGGCGACTGCTGTGCTCGCGACGCTGTTCGCGCTGCGGATTGTTTCGGCCGAGGAGCCGTTCCTGCCACTATCGATCCTGCTCGAGCCCGTGGTCAGCTGGGGTACCGCCACCGCCTGCTTTGCCATGGGCACGTTCATCGGCCTGTCGATCTACGTGCCGGTCTACTTCGAGTTGGCGCTGGGCCTCACCGCCAGCGAATCGGGCTTGGCGCTGGTGCCGCTGATGGTCGGCGTCATCGGCGGCGCCACGATTTCCGGACGGTTGATGACGTCGATGCGCCACTACAAGCGGCCGCCGCTGCTCGGGCTGGTCGTGGCGGCGCTCGCCGCCTTCACCCTCTCCCACGACCCGGTAGCGATCCCCCTACCCCTGGTGGCGATATTGCTGGCGCTGGTCGGCGCGGGAATGGGGACCGTCCTACCAGTGACGACGGTGGCCATTCAGAATGCGGTCCCCTTGCACCAGCTTGGGACCGCCACCGGGGCCATGAGCTTCTTCCGCTCGTTGGGCGGCGCCATCGCCGTGGCTGCGTTCGGCGCAATCCTGTTGCGCGGTGTGCCGACGCATGCTGGCGCCGCGAGCTTCGTTCACCAGAACGGCGTCGAGGCTGCAGCACTAGCCATCGTGTTCCACCAACTGTTTCTTGCCGCCGCCATAGGCTTCGCAGCGAGCCTGGGCTGCTTCCTCGTCATGGAGGAGCGGCCATTGCGCAGCGGAGTCGCCCAGGTGCAGGAGCCAGCCGCGGCCGCCTGAGAGGATGTCAGGTCGCCTGCTCGTTCGACCGCTCGAGGACACAGCCGTCGATGCGCCAGCTGCCGTCCGGCTGCTGCTCCATCACGTACTGGGCCACCACCGGCACACCGTCGGAGCCGACCACCAGCACGCGCTGGGTCCAGCGCCCCTCGACCGGGACGAGATCGCGAAACTCCACCTCGCGTGGCCGGAAGACCGACTTGTAGCCGGCCCGGACCATGGTCATGAACGAGTCGGGAGTCTTGAAGATGCTCTGGATGGCCGGTGACGCGTAAGCGAAAGCCTGGGCGCTGTCGTCGGCGCGAAAGGCCTGGATCTGCGCCTCGATGACGCTACGAATGGCCGTGACGTCAGCGGGCGTCGGCGGCGCGGGCGTCGCCGCCTGCGCCGAGGCGATCAGAAGCCAGCTAGCCAGAGCAATGAGTGGAGCGGTGCGCCGCATCTCTTTCCTCTCTTGCGATCCGCCGGCCGATTGGGCAAGCAACTAGACCGAAGTTTAGGTCGACAAGATTGCCGAAGGAAGTTGCATGATCGTCACAACGACGCCGGATGTCCAGGGGCGGCGTATCGTCGAATATCATGGCTTGGTCACCGGGGAGGCGATTCTCGGCGCCAATGTGGTCCGCGATTTCTTTGCCTCGGTTCGCGATGTCGTCGGCGGCCGGTCCGGAGCATATGAGAAAGTGCTGAAGAGCGCGCGCGACTCGGCGATCGACGATATGATCGCCGAAGCCGAGGCACGCGGCGCCGATGCCGTGGTCGGGGTAGATCTCGACTACGAGGTGCTGGGCAAGGAAGGCAGCATGCTCATGGTCGCTGCCAGCGGCACGGCGGTGAAGCTCGGCTGACGGCAAGGTGGGCACGTTCGTTCACCTTACAGGCGTGAGCTGATTTGACGCAAACGATGACAGATGCACAGGCGCTCTGTTCAAGCGGTTGGAGCCGACATGGCCAGGACGGAACCGGAGCACGATCTGCGCATCATCGGCATCATCGGAGCCGCGCACGGCGGGAGCCACTATTTCCACCTCGTGCTGCCAACGCTGTTCCCGATCCTCAAGGCGACGTTCGAGGTCAGCTTCACCGAGCTGGGCCTGCTGGTCAGCGTGCTGTTCGCGATCTCGGGCCTCTGCCAGACGCCCGCTGGCTTTCTGGTCGACCGGATCGGCGCCGCTCGGGTCCTGGCGACGGGGCTGGCTCTGCTCGGTGCCGGCGCGGTCGTCGCCAGTCTTGCCCCCGCCTTCTGGGGGCTGCTGCCGGCAGCCGTGCTGATGGGGCTGGGCAACAGCGTCTTCCACCCGGCCGACTACGCCATTCTCAGCCACCACGTCGCCACCAAGCGCATGGCCCGGGCGTTCAGCGTCCACACGGTGGGCGGCACGCTGGGCTGGGCATTGGCACCGATCCTGGTGGCCGGCATCGCCGCGGCGGTGTCGTGGCGCGCGGCGCTCATGCTCAGCGGGGCGCTCGGGCTTGCCCTGGCCGCCCTCGTCTACGCCAACCGGGCGCTGCTGGAGACCCCGGCCCACCGGGCCGCGACCTCCACCGCGGTCGCAGGCGGGCTGCCGACCCATCTGCGCCTGTTCACGACCATGCCGATCCTGCTGTGCTTCACGTTCTTCGCGCTGCAGGCGACCTCGTTCATCGCGCTGCAGAACTTCATGCCGGTGACGCTGCACCAGCTCTACAACCTCGACCTGATGACGGCGACGACGACGGTCACGGCCTTGATGCTCGGCAGCGCCGGCGGCACCGTGGTCGGTGGCATCTGGGCCGACCGCAGCGGCCGGCATCGGCACATCATCGTCATCGGGCTGGCACTCGCGGCCTTGGTGCTCGCCCTGATCGGGCAGGCCCAGTTCCCTCTGCCGGCGCTACTGGCGGCGGTTGCCCTGGCCGGCGCCCTGGCCGGGCTGACGACGCCTTCCCGTGACATGATGGTGCGGGCGGCGGCACCGCCGGGTGCCTCCGGCAAGGTGTTCGGCTTCGTCTATTCGGGCCTCGATCTTGGTGCCACCCTGACCCCTATCCTGATCGGCTCGCTGCTGGACGCGGGCCGCATCCATGCCGTGTTCGTCGTCGCACCCCTGGCGATGGCCGCCAGCATCCTGACCGTCACCACCATTCCGGCCCGCCGGACCGGCCCCGTGCTGGCGGATACCTGATCCCGCCGCTTTGCCCCTCCCGTGCCGCCGCAGGTGCGCCTAGGGTGCGGCAGGCCAATGCAGGCCGGAGCAGCACCCTTGTCGTTCGTCGACGCCATCCTCCTCCTGGCCGCCGGATTTGCCGGCGGCACCGTCAACGCCATCGCCGGCGGGGCGACCTTCTTCACCTTCCCGGCCATGCTGGCGGTGGGCATCCCACCGGTGGCGGCCAACGCCTCCAACACGGTGGCCCTGTTCCCGGCCAGCCTCGCCGCCACCATCGCCCTGCGCCGCGAACTCGCCACCACCCGCCAGTACCTGCCCCGTCTGGTGCTGGTCGGGCTCGCGGGCGGCATCGGCGGTGCCTTCCTGCTGCTGGCGACGCCGGACCGGGCCTTCCTCGCCCTGGTCCCCTGGCTGCTGCTGCTGGCGACCTCCGTCTTCGCCTTCAGCCCGCGCCTGCTGGTCTGGCTGCGCGCCCGCAGCAAGGGCACCCACCAGGGCTTCCGCGCCGGTGCCGCCACCCTGCTGCTGATCGCCGTCTGCTCGGTCTATGGCGGCTATTTCGGCGCCGGCGTCGGCATCATGATGATGGCCGGCATGACCGTGGCCGGGCTCGACGACCCGCACGCCGCCAACGCGCTGAAGAACCTGCTGGCGGCGGCTATCAACGGCATCGCCGTGGTCATCTTCGTGCTCAAAGGCATCGTCGTCTGGCCGGCGGCGCTGGTCATGCTGGCCGGGGCCGTGGCCGGCGGCGTGTTCGGGGCGAGGCTGGCGCAGCGCATCCCGGCCAAGGTGTTCCGGGTGATCGTCATCGGCATCGGCAGCCTGCTCACCGTCTGGTACTTTCTCAAGGCCTAGTGGAGATCCGCCCATGACCGCGCCCTTCGCCTCCGCCCGGCCCGCCGACGCCTACGACGTGCTGGCACCCGACGGCTCGGAGATCCGCTTCCTGCCGCAGGTCGCCAGTGGCAGCATGGTCCACTGCACCCTGCCGCCCGGGGCGGTGTCGCTGGCGATCAGCCACCGCACCGTGGAGGAGCTGTGGTACGTGCTCTCTGGTGCCGGCGAGCTGTGGCGCCGCCAGGATGGACGGGTGGAGGTCACCCACCTGCACCCGCACACCGCCCACTCGATCCCGCTCGGCACCGAGTTCCAGTTCGCCAATCCGGGCGTCGAGCCGCTGACCTTCGTCATCGTCACCATGCCGCCCTGGCCCGGTGCCGACGAGGCGGTCCGGGCCGAGGATCACTGGCCCACGGCCAACCCCGACCCGACGCCGTAGCCCGACCGACCATCCCGCACCGGCCGGCGCCACAGCCGGCCGAGCCGGCCCCAGATCGCCGCCATGGCCTCGCGCCGCAGCCGGACCGCCTCGGCCTTGTGGTAATCGTAGGCGATCGCCGTGTGCTCCGTGGTCTGCATCGTCGTTCTCCGTCGCTTGGGAGCTTGAATCTAGCGGCAGATTCTCCGACGATAATCGGGTCCATTCTCACATCATTGATGACGCCATGGCACAGATCAGCGGGGTCAACCGGGCCGGCGAGATGGCCGTGTTCGCCCAGGTGGTCGAGCACGGCAACCTCACCAGGGCCGCCGCCAGTCTGCGCCTGTCGCCCTCGGCGGTGAGCAAGCTGATCGGCCGGCTCGAGGACCGGCTGGGCGTGCGCCTCCTGCAACGGACCACGCGCCGGGTCTCGACCACCGCCGAGGGGCGCCTGTTCTACGAGCGCGCCCGCGAGATCCTGGACGAGCTCGACGCCGCCGAGGAGCTGGTCAGCGCCGGCCGGCTGCGCCCGCGCGGCACGCTGCGCGTCAGTCTCAGCCACGGCTTCGGCATGAGCCAGATCATGCCGCTGGTGCCGGCCTTCGCCGCCCGCTTTCCCGAGATCGAGCTGCAGCTGGCCTTCGCCGACCGCCGCCTCGACCTGGTCAGCGAGGGCCTCGACCTGGCGCTGCGCCTGGGGCCGGTGCACGACGACACGCTGGTCGCCCGCCGCCTCGGCGACCATGGCCGCATCGTCTGCGCCGCCCCCGCCTATGTCCTGCGGCACGGCCTGCCGGCCACGCCCGCGGACCTGGCCCGCCACAACTGCATCCTGTTCGACCAGCCGGAATATCTCAACCACTGGCCGTTCCGCGGCCCGGACGGCGCCGTCCAGCGCCTGCCGATGCGCGGCAATTTCCGCAGCGACAATGGCGACGCGCTCTACGAGCTGCTGCTCGGCGGCAGCGGCATCGCCCACGCCGCCGACTTCCTGGCCCTGCCCCACCTCGCCGC
>JAPJRA010000223.1:6108-6458 GCA_030824835.1 Geminicoccaceae bacterium
GCCTGGTGCCGATCCTCCCCGCCTACGCCGTCGACGAGCGCACCGCGATTCACGCCGTCTACCCCCAGCGCCGCCACCTGCCGGCCAAGGTCCGGGCGTTCATCGATTTCATGGTCGAGCACTTCCAGCCGGTGCCGCCGTGGCTGCGGTAGCGGGAGTGCGCCGGTCGACGGGGGAGGCGCCGGGTTCGTTTTGCAGCGTTGCCGCCAGGGCTTCTCGGGTTCGGCCGTGTAATTTCGCGGGGCGGTATCAGGCGGAGGCCTGGGTTCGTTTCGCACGGTCCGGCCGCCCGGTTCGTCAGCAACCGTTGTCTTTGGGTGTGTCATGCGGCCCTGGCGAGGGTGTCGTCG
>JAPJRA010000224.1 GCA_030824835.1 Geminicoccaceae bacterium
GCGACATCCCGTCTTTCCTGCGGCGCGAAAGGGTTGATGGCTGACACCTCGGTCCGCCTTCGAACCTTCGACCGTAACAAACCGTAGGAAGTTGTGACTTGTGGCACCCACCACCCTCTGCGAACAGGGTGGTGGGTGTTCTCGTTTCTGGCGGTCGCCGCCAGGGGTGGGAACGGCCGGTCCTGCTGCGGTCGTGGGCAAGCGGCTGATGGTGGGACGCGGCGGAACCGGAAGCAGACGAGCCCGAAGTTCCTTATGTCTCGGCAGCAACGGACGCTTCGTCACGTGATTGGCTGCGCCGGCGTCGGTCTCCACAGCGGCGCGCGGGTCAGCCTGACCCTCTGCCCCGCGGCAGAGAACACGGGCATCCGGTTCCGCCGCGTCGATCGGCATGGGGCGCAACCCATCGCCGCCTCGCTGGCCCATGTCAGCGGCGCCGACATGGGCGCCTGCCTCGACCATCCGACCGGCGGGGTGCGCATGATCCGGCACATGATGGCGGCTTTTGCCGCCTGCGAGATCGACAATGCGCTGGTCGAGATCAACGGCCCCGAGCTGCCGATCATGGACGGCAGCGCGCGGCCGTTCGTCTTGTTGATGGAATGTGCCGGTACCGTCGAGCAGCGGAGCCCGGCCGCCACGCTGGAGTTGCTGCAGCCGGTTGCGGTCAGCTCGGAGCGTGGCGTCGCCCGGCTCGAGCCGGCCGGCGCCTTCGAGCTGGTCGTGGACGTGCGGAACGGCGAGCGCCCGTTCATCTTTCGCTTCTCGCCCGAAGGCTGCAAGAGCGAGCTGGTCGGCGCCCGCACCGAGGCCTGCCGGTCCACTGCCGGCGATGTTCGTGCCGAGCGTTTCGCCGATGAGCCGACACGCCATGCCACGCTCGACGCGCTGGCCGATCTGGCCCTGATCCCGGCGCGACTGAAGGGACGCTTCATCCAGACCGGCGACGACCCGCATCTGCGCCTCGACCTGCTGCGCCAGCTGCTCGCCGATCGCCGGAGCTGGCGCCTGGACGACGGCCCCACGCCCATACCTGGCTGGATCTCGTCGGCGCTGCCGGCCTACGCCTGCTAGAGCGCCCGTCAGTGCGAGATTAGCACCGGCGTCGTCATTTGTTCGAGCATGTGCTTGGTGGCGCCGCCGAGGATCACCTCGCGCAGCCGCGAATGCCCGTAGCCGCCCATCACCAACAGGTCGGCGCGCTGCTCCTGCACCTGGGCCCGGATCGTGCCGCCGATGCCGAGAGAACCGCTGCTCGCCTGCGTGACCGAGACGCGCACGCCGTGGCGTGCCAGATGCGCAGCTATCCCGGCGCCCGGCTTTGGCCCGAGCCCGTTCGCGTGCGCCTTCGCGTCCACGACCAGCACCACCACTTCGTCTGCCCCCGCGCAGAACGGCAGCGCGTCGTTGACGGCGCGCGCCGCCTCCCGCGAGCCGTCCCAGGCGACGACGATCCGCCGCGGCGAGGCGGCGAGAGTACCGTCCGACGGCAGGACCAGGGCCGGCCGGCCGCTTTGCATAAACGCCGCCTCGACGAGCAGCGGCATGTCCAGCTCGTCGTGCTCGGGGTCGGGCTGACCAATGAGGGTCAGATCGGCGCGGCGGGCATGCCGTGCGAGGATCGCCGGCAGTCTGTCGGCCGCGTCGGTTTCCCGGAGCGCGGCGCACTGGACACCATTTTGCTGCGCACTGGCGATGGCGGCGGCGAGCCGGGCATCGGCCGCGCGCTCGGACTCGGCCAGCTGCTGGGTCAGCAGGTCCGCCGGAATATGAGCGCCGAGCATCGGCGGCAGGAAGGGCTCCGGCACCAGACACAGCGCGGTCAGATGCGCCGACATCGCCTTGGCGAGCCTCACCGCCGCCTCTAGCCGCAACGGAGAGGCCGGGCTATCCTCAAGCACGACCAAGAGATCCCTCAACGGCATCGCCCTACTCCTACCTGCATCTGCTGGTACCGAAGTCCCAACAAAGCGGATCTGGTCCGCCGCGCATTGATCTACATCACGCGGTCACCAACAAAGGAGCTTTATCTTGCTGGATGACAAGCCGGTGGAAGTCGAGCTCAAGCTCGCGGCCACCGCTGCCGCCATGGAGACGTTGCTGGCGAGCCCGCTCCTGCGGGAGCACGCGCGCAGCACGGTGCGCTCCCGCAAGCTCGTCACCACCTACTACGACACCGGCGACCACCGGTTGAGCCGCCGTGGCCTCGCCTTCCGTGTCCGCCAGAGCGGCAAGAAGTTCATCCAGACCCTGAAGACCGCCAGCGACGGCGAGGGTGCCGAGGTATCGCGCGGCGAGTGGGAAGTCGCGCTCGCGGACGGGACGCCGCAGTTGACGGCGTTTAAGGATCCGGCGGTGCTCGACCTCACCGGCCTCGTGCTGCCGGACGAGTTGCTGCCGATCTTCGAGACCAACTTCAAGCGCCAGGCGCTCCTGGTGGAATGGCCCGACACTCACCGCCAGCCGGCCCAGATCGAGGTGGCCTTCGACCGCGGTGCCATCCGTGCCGGCGGCGGCGAGACACCGATCTGCGAGATCGAGCTGGAGCTGAAGCGCGGCGAGTCGCGCGCCCTGTTCGAGCTGGCCCAGTCCCTGCGCGCCCTGGCGCCGCTGCGACTGCAGCCGTTGGAGAAGGCCGCCCGCGGCTACGGCCTCGTCACGGGTGCGCCGCCGGCGTGGCAGAAGGCGGCGCCGATCGCGATCAAGGACGACATGCTGGTCGAGGATGCTCTGCAGCGGATCCTCGGCGGCTGCGTGCGCCACTGGGTGCAGAACGAGGCCGCGACCGCCGATGCGCGCGACGCCGAGGGGCTGCACCAGCTGCGGGTGGCGCTCCGTCGCCTCCGCTCGGCGCTGGGACTCTTTCAGACCGCGCTCAGCCCCGCGGCGCGCAGCGGCTGGAATGACGAGCTGCGGTGGCTGCTGGGGCCGCTGGGGCCGGCCCGTGACCTGGACGTGTTCACCACCGAGACGGTGGTCCCGCTGCGCGCGGCCCGGCCCGACGACGATGCCCTGGCGGCATTTGTCGAGCTGGCGAGCGAGCAGCGCTGGCGTGCCCACCACGATGTGCGCGAGACGCTGGCCAGCGAGCGCTATGGCGACCTCGCCTTCGGCCTGGCGTGCTGGGTCGCCTGTCGGGGCTGGCGTCAGGGTGCCGACGTCGACGTCCTGCTGACCCAGCGCCAGCCCGTGCGCACCTTCGCCGCCACGATCCTGGCCAAGCGCTATCGGCAAGTGCGCAAGCGCGGGCGCAATTTTGCCCAGCTCGGTGCCGATGCCCGGCACGAGCTGCGCATCGCGCTCAAGAAGCTGCGCTACGGCACCGAGTTCTTCAGCTCGCTCTACCCCGGCAAGCAGACCGACCGCTTCCGCCGCGCGGCGTCGCGGATGCAGGACGTTCTTGGGCACATAAATGACGTCGCCGTCGCGGAGCACGTGATCCGCGACGTGCTCGACGGAACGGAGCCCGGGGCCAGGCAGCGAGCCGCCGCCCTGGGCGCCGGTCAGGTGCTCGGCTGGTACGCCCACCAGTCGCTGGAGCTGGAGCCGCAGGCCGTGGCGGCGTGGGACGAGTTCCGCGAGGCGGCGCCGTTCTGGATCGAGGAAGGCTGAGCCGATGCTCCGGGTGCTGGTCACCAACATCAAGGGCGGCTGCGGTAAGACCACCATCGCCACGAATCTCGCCGCCGCCTTTGCCGCGGGCGGGTTCGTGACCGGGCTGGCGGAGGTCGACCGGCAGCGATCGAGCCTGTCGTGGCTGAAACTGCGCGCCTCGCATCACCGCCCCATCCAGGGGCTCGACTGGCGCCGGGACATCGGCGACATCCCAGATACCATCCGGCGCCTCGTGATCGACGCACCGGCCAATCTGCGCATGCGGCATGTCGACGATCTGATCCGGGAGGCCGACCTCGTCGTGGTCCCGGTGCTGGCCTCGGTGTTCGACGAGAGCAGCACGGAGCGCTTCCTCACCAAGCTCGACGAGCTCAAGCCCATCCGCAAAGGGCGTAAGACCGTGGCCCTGGTGGCCAACCGGCTGCGGCCGAGATCCAAGGCCACCCAGCGCCTGGAGACCTTCCTGGAGCGGCTGGGGCAGCCGATCGCAGCCCGGCTGAGCGACCGCGCGATCTATGGCGAGCTCGCCGTCCAGGGGCAGAGCATCTTCGATGTCGAGGGGCATCTGGTCCGCCCGGTGCGCGAGGAATGGCGCCCGCTGCTCAACACGATCGACGAGATCGGCTGAGCCGCCGCTCAGGCCTGCCGCTCGGCCACGGTGCGGATCAGCTCCACCACGGCGCCTCGCGTCGGACCGTGGCGAATGCCATCCAGTGCCTGAACCAGCTCCGTTCCGGCAGGGGTGGACGGTCGGGCAGCGTCGGTTTCCGCGCCGTCGAGACCGTCCAGAAAGTAGGCTACCGGCACCTTCAGGCTCGCGGCCAGCAGCAGGAGCCGGCCGATGGTCATCTGGTTGCTGCCGTTCTCGTATTTTTGGATCTGCTGGTAGGAAAGACCGACCGCTGTCCCCAACTGCTCCTGCGTCAGACCGAGCGCCGTCCGACGGGCGCGGAGGCGCTCACCGACCATCGCTTCGACCGTGCTGGACTGAAAGTTGGCACTACCCATCTCGCCACCGGCGCACCCTGGCGATCCGGCCCCCGTTTGGCTATGTTCGCAGCCGTCGCTGGCGACCACAATCTACTCGCCGAGTGGAGGCGCGGCAAGTATACGCGTCGCACGCGAGAGGACCCTTCCCTGAGCAAGGTCATGCAGATGCGTTCCTGGCCGTTCCCGCGAGCCGAGCTGCTGGGGCTCCGCCAGCTTTTCCTCGTGGTGTTCGCTGCGGCGAGCCTGCTCACCGCATGCGCCGGCACGGACGCCGACGCCCCGGTGCCCGATCGCCCGGCGGAGGAGCTTTACAACGAAGCCCAGGACTTCATGCAGCAGGGCAACTACCGTGACGCCGCCAAGTCGTTCGAGGAGGTCGAGCGCCAGCATCCCTACTCGCAATGGGCGACGCGCGGCCAGATCATGGCGGCCTATGCCTACTACGAATCCAACCAGTACGACGAGGCGGTCTCGGCGGCCGAGCGTTTCATCGAGCTGCATCCAGGCCACAAGGACGTACCCTACGCCTACTATCTGGCGGGCATGTCCTACTACGAGCAGATCTCCGATGTCGGTCGCGACCAGGAGATGACGCAGCGGGCGCAGGCTTCGTTCAGCGAGCTGATCCGCCGCTACCCCGACAGCGATTACAGCCGCGACGCGTCGTTGAAGATCGACCTGATCCGCGACCACCTCGCCGGCAAGGAGATGGAGATCGGCCGCTACTACCAGCGGCATCGGCTGTGGCTCGCCTCCATCAACCGCTTCCAGGCGGTGGTCGCCCAATACCAGACCACGACCCACGTGCCGGAGGCCCTGCACCGGCTGACCGAGAGCTACCTGGCGCTCGGCATGACCGACGAGGCGCAGGCATCGGCGGCCGTGCTTGGCTACAACTTCCCCGGCAGCGCCTGGTACGAACGGTCCTACGCGCTGCTGCAGCGTCAGGACCTGGAGCCCAAGAAGAGCGAGGACTCCTGGTTCAGTCGGCTGTTCTGAGCCCGGCTCGGCGACGCCGCCACCCATGCTGAAGAGCCTGGCCATTCGCGACATCGTGCTGATCGAACGGCTGGAGCTCGCCTTCGATGATGGCCTGTCGGTGCTTACCGGCGAGACCGGCGCCGGCAAATCCATCATCCTGGACGCGCTAGGCCTGGCGCTGGGCGGGCGCGGCGATCGCGGCCTCGTCCGCGGCGGCGCCGATCAGGGCTCCGTCGTGGCCCTGCTGGAGCCCGGCGCCGCGACGGCGGTGCAGGCCCTGCTTGACGACAACGCCATCCCCTTCGAGGGCGAGCTCATCCTGCGCCGGATCGTGACCGCGGACGGCCGCAGCCGTGCCTTCGTCAACGACACCGCGGTGAGCACGGGCCTGCTGCGCCAGCTCGGCGACCTGCTGGTGGAGGTCCACGGCCAGTTCGACCAGCGCGGCCTCCTGAACCCCCAGACGCACCGCGCCGTGCTGGACGCTTTCGGCGGCGCGCTCGAGCTGGCCGGCCGCGTCCGTGCCGCATATGGGCTCTGGCGCGATGCCGAGCACCAGGTCGGAGAGCTGCGCTCCAAGCTGGCCGAGGCACAGCGGGAGGAGGACTATCTGCGCCACCGCGAGCGCGAGCTCGCCGATCTGGCCCCGGCTTCCGGCGAGGAGGAGGAGCTGGCGACCCGCCGGCAGGCGCTGATGAGCCGCGAGAAGCTGGTCGGGGCCTTGGGGGATGCGCTGGCCGCGGTCGGCGGCGACGGTGGCGCCCTGGCGCGTCTCAGCACCGCCGAGCGGCGGCTGGAGCGGAGCGCCGGCATGGCGCCCGAGCTGCTGGAGCCGGCAGCGGCGGCGCTCGGCCGGGCCGTGGT
>JAPJRA010000225.1 GCA_030824835.1 Geminicoccaceae bacterium
CTGGCATGGTGGTGGCGATCCTGCGGGACTCGCCCACGCTGCTCGTCGAGCCGCTGGTCCGCGCCGCCCTGGCCGAGGACATGGGCCGTGCCGGCGACATCACGAGCCGGGCGATTTTCCCGGCCGACGCGCGCTGCACCGGCGCCATCGTCGCCCGCGAGCCCGGCACCATTGCCGGCACCGACGCCGCGGCGCTGGCCTTCCGGCTGCTCGATCCCATGGTCGGCGTGAAGATCCATCGGCCCGACGGCAGGACGGTCGAGGCCGGCGACGTGGTGATGCGGATCGACGGGCCGGCCCGCTCCGTGCTCGGCGCCGAGCGCGTGGCGCTGAACCTGCTGTGCCATCTCTCGGGCATCGCCACGGCCACGGCGGAATTGGTGCAGGCGGCCAAGCCCCACCGGGCCAGGATCACCTGCACGCGCAAGACGACGCCCAACCTGCGGGCGCTGGAGAAGCACGCGGTGCGTGCCGGCGGCGGCGTCAACCACCGCTTCGGCCTCGACGACGGCGTGCTCATCAAGGACAACCATATCGCGGTCGCGGGTGGCGTCCGCGAGGCGATCTCCCGCGTCAAGCGCTCGGTCGGCCACATGGTCAAGGTCGAGGTCGAGGTCGAGGACCTGGTGCAGCTGCGCGAGGCGCTGGCCGCCGGCGTCGACGTGATCATGCTGGACAACATGACGCCGGAGCAGCTGCGTGAGGCCGTCCAGGAGATCGACGGGCGCGCGATCACCGAGGCCTCCGGGCGGATCACCATCGAGACGGTCCAGGCGGTGGCGGCGAGCGGAGTCGATCTGATCTCCGTGGGCTGGATCACCCACAGCGCGCCGATCCTCGATCTGGGGCTGGACGTGGAGTAGCGCTCAGCCGTCCTCGAGGATCATCGCCGCCCCCTTCTCGGCCACCATCATCGTCGCGGCGTTGGTGTTGCCGGTGGTCACCGTGGGGAAGATCGACGCGTCGACCACCCGCAGCCCGCTCAGGCCATGCACCCGCAGGCGGTCGTCGACGACGCTGGCCCGGGCGTCCGGCCCCATCGCGCACGACCCGCACAGATGGTAGATCGAGCCCGACTGCTCCCGGAAATACTGCAGGCAATCCGCGTCGCTGGCGCAGCCGGGGCCGGGGCTCACCTCCTCGACGGTGATCTCCCGCAGCGCCGGCGCCGTGGCCAGGTGCCGGACCAGCCGGCTGCCCTGGATGACCTCGTCGACGTCCTTCTGTGTCGACAGATAGTTGGGCATGATCCGGGGTGCGTCCTGCACCCTGGCCGACGCGATCTCGACCCTGCCGCGGCTGGTCGGGCGCGTCGGGTTGAAGGCGATCAGGTAGCCGGAATAGGGCTCGGGCGTCAGCCTGGCCCGGCTGCTCTTGGGGATGCGGTAGGACAGCGGGTTGAAGTAGAGCTGGATGTTGGCGCGCGGCTCGTCCGGGCTGCCGCGGAAGAAGCCACCGGCCTGATTGACACTCAAGGAGAACGGGCCCGTACCCCGCAGCACATACTGCAGTCCATGCCAGAACTGGCTGACTGGTGACCGGAACTGGTCGTTCAGCGTCTTGACGTTGGCCTTGTAGTAATAGCTGACGCAGAGATGATCCTGCAGATTTCGACCAACCGCGGGCGAATGGTGGATGACTTCCAGGCCATGCTCGCCGAGCAGCGCGCCGTCGGCCACGCCCGACAGCTGCAGCAGCTTGGGCGAATCGACGGCCCCCGCCGCCAGGACGATCTCGGCCCGGGCGCGGAAGACCTTGCTCTGCCCATGCTGCACCACCTGCACGGCGGTGGCACGCCGGTCGGCGTCGATCAGCACCTTCTCCGCTACGGCATGATGCTCGACCGTCAGGTTCGAGCGGTGCAGGGCCGGGTGCAGATAGGCGAAGCTGCTGGAGCAGCGCCGCCCGTCGCGGGTGTTGATGTCGTAGATGCCGCCACCATCGACCGAAGCGCCGTTGAAATCGTCGTTGAGCGGATAACCCAGCTCCCGGCAGCCGGCGAGGAAGCTCCGGCAGATCGGGTGCGCATCCTGCGTCATCGGCGTGATGTGGATGGGGCCGCTGCCGCCGTGATAGTCCGTCTCGCCGGCCGGATGGGTCTCGAGCTTGCGGAAGTAGGGCAGCACGTCATGGTAGCCCCAACCGCGATTGCCGACGGCGGCCCAGTCGTCGTAGTCGGTCGCCGGCCCGCGCAGGTAGATCATGGCGTTGATCGAGCCGGAGCCGCCCTGGACCTTGCCGCGCGGGCAATAGATCCTGCGATCGCCCAGCGCCTTTTCGGGCTCGCTGTAGTACATCCAATTATAGGCTTTATTATAGTAGGTCTTGGCAAACCCGATCGGGATCTTGAACCAGAACGAGCTGTCCTTGCCGCCGGCCTCGAGCAGCAGCACCGTATGGCGGCCCGATTCGCTCAGCCGGCTGGCCAGGATGCAGCCGGCGGAGCCGGCGCCGACGACGATGTAGTCGTACTCCACGACGGTGCTTCCTCGGCGCTCAGCCCTTGGCCGGCGCGACGTCGCGGATGTCGACCGGCTGCGCCTGCATCTGCAGATGCAGCCGGTCGCCGGTATAGGGCGTGTGCCGCTCGACCACCGCCATGTCGAGCTCGACGCCCAGGCCGGGCTCGCGCGACGGGATGAGGTGGCCGTCCTCCCACTGCAGCGGCTTCTTCAGGATCTCGGCATGGAAGCCGCCGAAGGTCATGATGCTTTCCTGGATCAGGAAGTTAGGCGTGCAGGCGGCGAGCTGGATGCTGGCCGCCGCCCCGATCGGGCCGTTATAGAGGTGCGGTGCGATCTGCGCCCCGAACACCTCGGCCATGCCGGCGATCTTCTTGGCCTCGAGCAGGCCGCCGACCCGGGCCACGTTCATCTGCAGGATCGAGGCGCCACCGGCGCGCAGCAGGTCGTAGAACTCGTACTTCGTGGTCAGGCGCTCGCCGGTGGCGATCGGGATGCTCGTCTTGGCGGCGACCTTGCCCATCGCCTCGGGCTGCCCGGGCGGGATCGGCTCCTCGAACCAGAGCGGATCGAACGGCTCCAGCCGCTGCGCCAGTCGGATCGCGGAGGAGGGCGTCATCTGCCCGTGCGTGCCGAACAGCAGGTCGGCCCGGTCGCCCACGGCCTCGCGGATCCGGCGGCAGAAATTCTCGCAGCGGCGCAGCACCGCCAGCGACAGCTGATGGCCGGAATAGGCGGTGTAGGGGCCGGCCGGATCGAACTTGACCGCGGTGAAGCCCTCCTCGACGTTTCGCGCCGCGCATTCCACGGCGAGATCAACGTCGTTGTAGTCGTACTCGCCCTGGTCGTTCTGCGGATAGAGGTAGGTGTACGTCCGCAACCGCTCATGCACCAGACCGCCCATCAGCTCGTAGACCGGCTTGCCGGCCGCCTTGCCGATGATGTCCCAGCAGGCCATCTCGAGCCCGCTGAGCACGCCCATCATGGTGAGGTCGGGGCGCTGGGTGAAGCCGCTGGAATAGCACTGGCGCCAGAGCCGCTCGACATGATGCGGGTCGTGCCCCTCGAGGTGGCGCTCGAACACGTCGTCGATGATCGGCACCATGGCCTTGGGATGGAAGGTCGCGGCATAGATCTCGCCCACGCCCTCGATGCCGCAATCGGTCTTGAGGATGACGAAGATCCAGTACATGCCGCCGATGTGCGGCGGAGGGACCGCCACGACGTGCGAGCTCATCGAGACGATCTTCATGACGCCGACACCCCGTTCCTGGTCATCGGCCGGAGCTTAGGGGCGGCGCGCCCTCCAAGGAAGCTCGGCACGGCGCGGGAACAGGGACAGGTGCCGTCCCACGTCGCGGATCATTTGCCCCACAAGCCGGCACCAGCCGCTTTGGCGGCTTCGGCAGCCTTGGCGTAACGCTCGAGCGGCGTGTCCGGTGCCAGCTGCAGCACGCCGCGCGAGAGCAGCACCTCGGCGGGATCCACCTCGTCCGCGGTGCGGCAGTGGCCGAGAAAGTAGCCGTGGCCGAGGCGACGCTCCTTGATGCAGGTGACGGCGGCGTCACCCACGATCTCGGCCAGCGCCGCATCGGCCGCATCCGTGCATTGGTCGGTGTTGCCGGCACCGTCCTTGCAGGCGGCATTCTCGTCCGGTGGCAGCACGCCGGACAGCTTCAGCCGCGTCCCCGCGATCACCAGCATGTCCGGTGCCCGCACCTTGGCGGCACCGACCAGCTGGTCCTCGGCGGCGTGGGCCGTGCCGAGGGCGATACCCGCCAGCAGGATCGCGATCCCTTTGGCCCTCACTCGTAGTGGTCCGTCGAGCGAACATAGGCGTTCACCTCCCAGACCTCGTCGGGCGATAGTTGCAGACCGAATGCGGGCATCGATGCTCCCTTGCGGCCGTTGATGACCGTCATCAAGAACTTCTCGTCGGACAGGGTCGTGGCGAACAGGTTCGGCCCCCGCCCGCCTTGGCTCAGGTGGCAGATGTAGCAGCGCTGGCGATAGGTCTTGCGGCCGGCGTCGATGGCCGCCGGGTCTCCCAGGACGGGGTTGACCATGCCCTCCTCCGCCAGGACCGGAAGCATGGCACCCGCCGCCAGCGTCAAGGTCAGCGCGGCCACCGCAAGGCCGCGCCGATGGTGGAGACTATTGCTTGCCATAGATCGGCAGTGCCGTCTCGATGATGGTGGGGTTGAAGCTGGTGGTATCCGCCACCTTGCCGTCGACGGCGAACACCCAGAGCATGCCGCCCTTGGGGCCCGAGAAGTAGAATCCGGGATCGCCGCCGAGCCCGGACAGGATCGCCACGTACTGCACGCCGTCCAGCTCGTAGGTGATCGGCGAGGCGTTGATGCCGGAGCCGGTCTGGAACCGCCAGAGCGGCTTGCCGGTCTGGGCATCGACGGCCTGGAAGAACCCGAGCTGGTCGCCCGTGAACAGCAGACCGCCCTTCGTCGCCAGCACGCCGGCGAACATCGGCAGGGCGCTCGGCAGCTCCCACAGCCATTTCCTGTTGGCGACGTCGAAGGCCTTCAGGAAGCCGGTATGCTCCTTGTGCCGATACATCTGGTAGTCGACGCCCATGTAGACCTGGCCGGCGTTGTAGACGACGTCCTCGGGCTTCCACGCCTTCAGCGACATGGCCCAGTCGTTGGTGTTCAGATAGACGATGCCCTTCTCGGGGTTGGCCGCGATCGGAAACCAGTTGGTCCCGCCTTCGAGCCCGGGAATCACCGGCTCAACTTTTGGGCCACCGCTTACCGGCCGCATGGCCTCGTTGATGGTCGGCCGCCCCGTGGTGGGATCGAGTCCCGTCGTCCAATTGATCCCGTCGATGGTCGGGGTCGCAAGGATGAACTCGCCACTTTGACGGTCGATGACGTAGAGAAATCCATTCCGATTTGATTGAACGGCAACTTTTCTGGGCTTCCCGTCAATCGTGATGTCTAGAAGAGTTGGTGCATTGTTGCCGTCGTAATCCCAGGCATCGTTCGGCGTGTACTGGAAAGCCCATTTGATCTTGCCGGTCTCGACGTCCATGGCGACCAGCGAGCAGCTCCACTTGTTGTCGCCCTTGCGCAGATCGGAGTTCCAGGGCCCAGGATTACCGGTGCCCCAAAGCAGCGTCTTGGTCTCGGCGTCATAGGCACCGGTCTGCCAAGTGGAAGCACCGCCGGTCTTCCAGGTATCGCCGGGCCAGGTGTCGTTGCCGGGCTCGCCGGGGCCGGGAATGACGAACGTCTTCCACACGGGCTCGCCGGTGGCGGCCTTGAACGCCTGGACGAAGCCACGCACGCCATATTCGGCGCCACCGATGCCGGAGATCACCAGGTCGCCGACGACCAGCGGCGCTCCAGTCGAAGTATAGGCCTTCTGCCAGTCCTCCAGCTTCTGCTCCCAGGCGACGGAGCCGTCCTTGATGTTCAGCGCCACCAGCCGCGCATCGAGCGTGCCGACGAAGACATGATCGCCCTGGATCGCCAGGCCACGGTTGACCGGCCCGCAGCACAGCACCGCCTCGACGCCGTCCTCGTACTTGGGCTCCCAGTACCATCGGACCGTGCCGGTACGGGCATCGAGGGCGAAGACCCGCGAGTAATCACCGGTGAAGTAGAGCGTGCCGTCATGAAAGAGTGGAGTCGCCTCCAATCCAGCAAACTTACCGCCCGTCGAATAAGCAAACACGGGCTTCAATTGAGAGACGTTTTCCGGCGTGATTTGAGAAAGCGGACTGTACCGGTTGTTACGATAGTCGCGGCCATACATCAGCCATTCGCCGGCATTGCCTTGCGCCTCGAGCAGGCTTTGCGCCGTCACCTCGGTAGCTTGCCCGGTTCCGGCGAGCGCCGAGACCGCAAGCGCGGCGCTCAGCGCCAATGTAGAAAGTCGAAGATTCATTGACGTCCTCCGCATCTTTTTTAACCGGCAAGTGACCAAACTGCCGTTCTGTTAAGCTAGAATGATACCAGTGTGAG
>JAPJRA010000226.1 GCA_030824835.1 Geminicoccaceae bacterium
GGCTGCGCCTGACCGGCGGCGTCGGTGGCATGGCCGCCGGTCAGGCGCAGCCGGATGAAATCCTTGGGCAGCAGAAGCTTGGCCAGCCTGGCCGCGGCCTCCGGCTCTTGGCGTCGCAGCCAGAGCAGCTTGGGGGCCTGGAAACCGGTGCTGGCGCGGTTGCCGGTGATGCTGATCACCTGCTCGCGACCGAGACGGCGGTCGATCTCGTCACATTCGGCATGGGTGCGGCCATCGTTCCAGAGCAGGGCCGGGCGGATCGGCTCGCCGTCGTGATCCAGGAACACGGAGCCATGCATCTGCCCCGAGAGACCCAGCGCCACGATGGTGTGGCCGTTGGCAGCGGCGGTGAGCCGACGCAGCACCTCGACGGTGGCCTGCCACCAGTCCTGCGGTTGCTGCTCGGTCCAGCCGGGGCGTGGCGTCAGCAGCGGGTAGGAGGCGCTGGCCCTGGCGATGACCGAACCTGCAGCCGTGAGCAGCACGCCCTTGGCACCGCTGGTGCCGATATCGATGCCGATGGTCGCCGCCTTTTCGCGCATGGCTTACCCTACCCTCCCTGATATGCCGACCGGGCCCGACTTTACGCCGATTGGACCGTCCTCTATAGCATGCGTCCGCTTTGACCAGCCCCTCCTGCCCGAGACTGCGAGCCGCCTTGCCCTCTGCCGATCCTTCGCGCGCCAGCGTCGTTCACCTCGCCCTGCCCAAGGGGCGGATGCAGGATGCGGTCATGCGGCTGCTGGACGATGCCGGAATCCGGCTGACCTTCGATCGGCGCGGCTATCGGCCGACGATCTCCCTCGAGGCTTTCGAGACCAAGATCCTCAAGCCGCAGAACATCGTCGAAATGCTGCATCTGGGCTCGCGTGACATCGGTTTCGCCGGCGCCGACTGGGTGGTGGAGAAGGGGGCGGAGCTGGTCGAGCTCGTGGATACGGCGCTGGACCCGGTCCGCATCGTGGCGGCGGCGGCGCCGGACTTCATGCATGGTGACCGGCCCGCCAAGGCCGGCTTTGTCGTCGCCACCGAATATGAGCGGATCACCGGTGCCTGGCTTACACGGCGCGGGTTCGATGGACGTGTCGTGCGCTCCTATGGCGCCACCGAGGTCTTCCCGCCCGAGGATGCCGACTGTATCGTCGACAACACCGCGACCGGCGCCACGCTGAAGGCCAACGGCCTCGTCATTTTCGATGATCTCATGCGCTCGTCGACCCGGCTTTACGCCTGCCCGCGGGCGCTCGAGCATCCGGAGAAGCGGTCTCTGATCGAGCACTTCGTGGTCCTGGTCCGCTCCGTTCTCGACGCGCGCAAGCGGGTGATGCTCGAGGTCAACGTGCCGAGCGACAAGTTGGAGAGTGTGGTGGCGATTCTCCCCTGCATGCGCGAGCCGACCATCGCGCCGTTGCACCACAATGCGGGCTTCGCCGTGAAGGCCGCCGTGCCGAGGAGCGACCTGCCGAGCCTGATTCGGGCGATCAAGGAGAGCGGTGGCACCGACATCGTCGTCTTCGGCATTGCGCAGATCGTCCCATGACCGCACTGCCGCGCACGGCCCGGGTTGAGCGGCGCACATCCGAGACCGAGATCAGCCTCGAGTTGCTGCTGGACGGTGAGGGCACCGCCGAGATCGAGACTGGCATCGGCTTTCTCGACCATATGCTGACCGCGCTGACGAAGCACGGCCGTTTCGACCTGCAGCTCGAGTGCGAAGGTGACCTCGAGGTCGACGACCATCACACCGCCGAGGACTGCGCGCTGGCGCTGGGCACGGCGTTCGACCAGGCCCTGGGCGAGCGGCGCGGCATCCGGCGGTTCGGCCACGCCTATGCACCGCTCGACGAGGCACTGGCGCGGGTCGTGATCGACTTCTCCGGTCGGCCGTCGGCGCATGTCGATATCGGCTTCCGCCGCGAGCGGATCGGCGACATCGCGACCGAGAACCTGACCCATTTCTTCGTCTCGCTCGCCACCACAGCGCGGATGACGCTGCATGTCGACGTCCTCAAGGGCGAGAACGATCATCACCGCGCCGAGGCCGCGTTCAAGGCGCTGGCGCTGGCCCTGCGCCAGGCGGTAGCCTCGGATGGGTCGGGCGAGGTGCCGAGCACCAAGGGCGTACTCTGAGCATGGCGAAGCGCGAGCCGGCGACCGAGAATGGTTGAGGTCCTGATCGTCCCGACCGGGACCGCCAACATCGCCTCGGTCATGGCGGCCTTCCGCAGGCTCGGTGCCGAGCCTCGCGTCAGCGAGAGCGCGGCCGAGGTGGCGGCCGCCTCCCACGTCATGCTGCCCGGTGTCGGGGCCTTCGCCGCGTCGATGGCGCGGCTGGTCGAGCACGGGCTGGATGCGGCCCTCACCAGGCGGATCGCCGCCGACCGGCCGACGATCTGCATCTGCGTCGGCCACCAGCTCCTGTTCGAGACCAGCGACGAAAGCCCTGACGTGCGCGGACTCGCCATTGTCCAGGGCCATGTCGGGCGGTTCACGGGCGACGTGCGCGTGCCGCAGTTCGGCTGGAACGAGGTGCAGCCGGCGGAGGACTCCCGGCTGCTTGAGGGCGGCTATGCCTACTTCGCCAACAGCTTCCGCGCCACCGAGGCGCCGGGCTGGACGGTCGCGACCGCGACCCATGGCGGCCGCTTCGTCGCCGGCATCGAGCGCGGCAACGTGATTGGCTGCCAGTTCCATCCCGAGCTGTCCGGTCCCTATGGCGAGGCGCTGTTGTCGCGGTTCCTGGAGCTCGCCTGATGCTGACCTCGCGCATCATTCCCTGCCTCGACGTCAGCCACGGCCGTGTTGTGAAGGGTATCAAGTTCCAGGGCCTGCGTGATGCGGGTGACCCGGCCGAGCGCGCCAGGCTCTATCAGGACACCGGCGGCGACGAGATCGTCATTCTCGACGTCTCGGCGACACCGGAGGGTAGGGGCCATCAGCATGAGACCGTGCGCCGTGTGCGCGAGGTCCTGTCCATCCCGCTCACGGTGGGTGGAGGCGTGCGGGTCGTCGACGATGCGTGGCATTTGCTCGAGGCGGGCGCGGACAAGGTCTCGGTCAACACCGCGGCTGTCGAGCGGCCAGCGCTGCTCACGGAGATCGCCGAGCGGTTCGGGCGGCAGTGCTGCGTGGTTGCGATCGATGCGGCCATGCGCGACGGCCGTTTCGAGGTGCTGGTCAAGGGTGGCCGCGAGGGCACGGGCATCGATGCACTGGCCTGGGCCAGGGAGGCCGAGCAGCGCGGCGCTGGCGAGATCCTGCTGACTTCGTGGGATCGCGACGGCACGCGCTCGGGCTACGATCTTGAGCTGACCCGGGCCGTGGCGCAGGCGGTGCACGTGCCGGTCATCGCCTCGGGCGGCGCCGATTCGGCGGCACATATCCTCGAAGCCTTCGAGACCGGGGCCGACGCGGTGCTCGCTGCGTCCATTTTCCACGACGGCGACACCACCCCCAACGACATCAAGCTCTATCTGCAGGAGCGTGGGATCAAGGTGCGGCCGTGATCATCCCTAGCATCGACCTCCAAGGCGGCCAGACCGTCCAGCTCGTCGGCGGCGCCGAGAAGGCGATCGACGCCGGCGACCCCATGCCGATCGCCGAGCGCTTCGCCGTGGCGGGCGAGATCGCCGTGATCGACCTCGATGCCGCCATGCGCACCGGCAGCAACGCCGCGCTGATCGAGCCATTGCTCGGCCGCGTCGCCTGCCGTGTCGGCGGCGGCATCCGCGACATCGCCACCGCGACCGGCTGGCTCGACAAGGGGGCGCGGCAGGTGATCCTCGGCACGGCCGCCAAACCCGAGATCCTCTCGCAGCTGCCACGCGAGCGGGCGATCGCCGCACTTGACGCGCGGCACGGCGAGGTCGTGGTCGAAGGCTGGCAGCAGGGCACCGGCCGCGGCATCCTCGAGCGGATCGCCGAGCTGCGCGAGCACGCGGCGGGCTTCCTCGTCACCTTCGTCGAGCTCGAAGGCCGCATGGGCGGCACCAACCTCGAGCTGGCCAAGGCCGTGGTCGAGGCCGCCGGCACGGACTGCCGTGTGACCATCGCCGGCGGTATCACCACGCCCGAGGAGATCAAGGCGCTCGACGAGATTGGTGCCGACGCGCAGGTCGGCATGGCGCTCTATACCGGAAGGCTCGACCTCGCCGATGCGATCATGGCGCCCATGGTCACCGACCGGCCCGACGGGCTCTACCCCACGGTCGTGGTTGACGAGCGCGGCGTCTGCCTAGGTCTCGTCTACTCGTCCAAGGCGTCGATCCGCGAGGCCGTTCGGCGGCGGATGGGTATCTACCAGTCCCGCTCCCGCGGCCTCTGGGTCAAAGGCGAGACCAGCGGTGCCACACAGGAGCTGCTGCGCATCGACCTCGACTGCGACCGCGACGGCCCGCGCTTCGTCGTCCGCCAGACGGGCCCCGGTTTCTGTCACCTGGACACCCGCACATGCTGGGGCGAGGACGCCGGCCTCGGCAAGCTTGCCCGCCTGCTGGCCGAGCGCCGCGCGCAGGCGCCGGTCGGCAGTTATACCGCCAAGCTCTTCGCCGACCCGAATCTGCTGGGTGCGAAGCTGCGCGAGGAGGCGGACGAGCTGGCCCGTGCCGAATCGCGCGACGAGGTGGTCTGGGAAGCCGCCGACGTGCTCTACTTCACGCTGGTTCGACTCGCCCGCGAGGGCATCGACCTCGCCGAGGTCGAGGCGCACCTGGATCGAAGGGCGCTGAAGGTCACGCGGCGGGGCTAAGTGCTAATCGGCCATGCCCCTACCATCCCGAAATTCTGTTGGTTCGGGCCTCTGGGCTGATGACGGGCTCCGGCGTTGTTTGGAGCTGCCTCCGGCCTTCTTTGCCTCTCATGCGCCATCGGTCGGCCCCTGGTGATGATCGTCTTGCACACGCGCCTGAGCCGATGGCCCAGCCTGAAACGCTGCAGCCGGTGCGTCGACCGAGACGAGCCGAGCCACGCCTGGAGTTTCACATCAGAATGACGTGTAACTTGTACCTTTCCCCGTTGGCACAGGTGGTACGCCAATGACGCCGCACTTCACTTGGTGGCGCGCCACGCTGGCGCCGATGCTCGAACGGCGGGTACTGATCGCGCTTTTGCTGATCGCTGGCGGCATGTGGGGCTTTCTCGCGCTGACCGACGAGATCCGCGAGGGTGAGCAGTTCCGGCTCGACCGCCAGATCCTGCTGATGTTCCGCGACCCTGGCGACCCTGCGGATCCGATCGGGCCGGTGTGGCTTGAGTCGGCGGTACGCGACATCACGGCCCTTGGCGGGACGACCGTTATCACCATGATGACGCTGGTGACCGTTGGTTATCTTTTCATGTCCGGTAAGCGTAACGCGGCGCTGCTGGTGATGGTCTCAATCCTGGGTGCAGGATTGCTCAGCTTCGCCATCAAGGCCGGCATTGAGCGACCGCGGCCCGAGCTGTTCCCACACGGCACACCGGTCTATACGGCGAGCTTTCCCAGCGGACACGCCACAGGGTCGGCCGCCACCTATCTCACCATGGGTGCCCTGCTCGCCCGGTTCCAGCGCCAGCGGCGGCTCAAGATCTATCTGATGTCGGTGGCGGTGCTGCTGACGCTGATGATCGGCGTGTCACGGCTCTATCTGGGCGTCCACTGGCCAACGGACGTGCTCGCCGGCTGGACCCTGGGGTCGTGCTGGGCACTGATGTGCTGGACCATCGCGCGCCAGCTCCAACGCCGCGGTGCCGTCGAGCCACCGGAGCCGGCTGCCGAACCGATGAACTGAGCCGTGTGTGGCGGCCGCAAGCGACCGCCACACACGCGATCAGAACTTGTAGCCGACACCCACGCCGAAGATCAGCGGATCGATGTCGGCGCGGGCGTGAAACGAGTTGTTGATCTCGGCCTTCGTTTCCATTCGGATGTACTTGATGTCGAAGTTCAAGAACAAATTCTCGTGGACGAAGATGTCCGTGCCGACCTGGAGCGCGTAGCCGAGGCTGTTGTCGTAGTTGATGCTGTCGATATCCGGCCCGGCATCGGCATCGTAGAAAATGGTGTAGTTGATGCCGGCCCCAAAATAGGGGCTGATGAAGTAGTCCGGCGCCACATGCCACTGCAGTAGCAGGGTCGGTGGCACTTGGCTAACCTTGCCCAGATCGAGGTCGCCCGCCGCGGTGTCGACCGCTTTGACATTGTGCCGGGCCGTGGCGGCGATCAGCTCGAGCGCCACCTGATCGGTCACGAAATAGGTGAGGTCGACCTCAGGCGTGTACTCGGTCGAGACGTCGACGTCGCCGCCGATGGAATTGATCTTGCCGTCGCTCTGTGGGTCGATCGCGAGCCCGCGCAACCGGAGCATGACATCGCCGGCCCGCTTCGGATCCTGGAGCTTGCCGGTGCCGGCCTGGATACCCGCCAAGAAATCCTGTGCGCTCGCCGAACCGATCCCGACCAGCGCC
>JAPJRA010000227.1 GCA_030824835.1 Geminicoccaceae bacterium
GTCGAGCCTTGCGCGGCTGCCGACGTCGTACTGCCAGGCCCCACGAAGGCCACAGCCGCCGCACCCAGCAACGCTGCCTGCCGCAGCGACCTTTTCTGTCCCACCATCCCCAATCTCCCCTTCCGCAGCGCGGACGCGAGCCAACCCGTAACTATGCCCAGGGCTTGCGCCCGCTGTGGGCGAACTGACGACCGCGGCCATACACACAGTATCATGGCAAGGAACGACGGCGGCACAAACGCCCCGCATCGGCCCGCGCCGCGCACGGACGCTCGGCAGCTCCCGGAGAGCAGTTTATAAGGCTGTAGATGCGCTGATTTTGTTGATTATCCTCTACATCCAATGGCCCGGCACCCAGACCCAGCCATAGCGGCGCTCGGCCCAATGGCCGGGAACCCAGACGGCGCTCGGGTGCGGGCGCTCGACATAGTGGCCGGGCACCCACGCCCAGCCGCCGCCGTGCCAGCGCCAGTAGCCCTTGTGCCAGACATAGCTTTCGCCCGGCGGCGCCGGCACCATCTCCTCGCGCTCCACCGGCGGGCGCTCCCGCACCACGACGTCCCCGGGCTCCTGGACGTAGTCGGGTGGCGAGTGGGCGCAGCCCGCGAGCACGACCAGCGCGGCCATCAGCGTCCTGCGGCGTGCCATCATGAACGACCTCACGCGTGCGGGCCTTTCAGGCCCCATGTTTCCATTTGATCGAGCAGCCCATCGACGGGATCTGTTCCTCGGGGCCCTTGCCGGTCTCGGCCACCAGCCGCATGGCGTCGAACAGGTCCCGCTTCGCTCCGGCGGCCACCTCCTTGCGCGAAGCGTCGAGGCGACCGCGATACTGCAGCTCGAGGCCGGCGTTGTAGCCGAAGAAGTCGGGGGTGCAGACGGCGCCGTAGGCGCGTGCCACCTCCTGGCTCTCGTCATAGAGATATTTGAACGGGAACGACTTCTCCTCCGCCCAACGCTTCATGTTGGCGAAGCTGTCCGCGGGATAGGTCCCGGCGTCGTTGCTGGAGATCGCTATCGTGGCGACGCCCAGTGCGTCCAGCTCCCGGGCATCGCGGATCAGCCGGTCGATCACGGCCTTCACGTAGGGGCAGTGGTTGCACATGAACACGATCACGGTGCCGTTCGCGCCCTTGAGGTCGGCCAGACCGTATGTCCCGCCGTCCGTCGCGGGCAGAGTGAAATCCGGTGCAGGGGTCCCGAAGTCGCAGATCGGTGGAGTTGCCGCCATCGTGAATTTCCCTTGTCCCAGATTGCGCGCGAGGCGCTTCAGCTTGCCAAGCATGTGATCCCTCGGCTACGCGCAAGCCACATGATGATGCCGCCGAATCTGGGGCATCGGCCGGGAGAAGCAAGCGTGAGCACGGCCGTCCCCACCCCGCCCACGGCGACCCGCCGCCAGCTCCTGGCGTGGGCGTTCTACGACTGGGCCAGCTCCCCGTTCTTCGCGGTCGTGATCACGTTCGTGTTTGCTACCTACGTCACGACGGTCGTGGCCCCCAACGAGATCGAGGGTACCGCGGTCTGGTCGCGAATGACCGTGCTGGGTGCGCTGATCATCGCCGTCACCAGCCCGATACTGGGAGCGATCGCGGATGCCGGCGGGCCGCGCAAGCCGTGGCTCCTGGTCTTCATGCTGCTCAGCGCCACTGCCACCGGCCTGCTGTGGTTCGTGGCCCCGGCGCACGACTATCTGCTGCTGGCGCTGACGCTGGTGCTGGTGGCCAATGTCTGCAACGAAGTCGGCCAGGCCTTCTACAACGCGATGCTGCCGGACCTCGCCAGCGACGGCGAGCTCGGCCGCTGGTCGGGCTGGGGCTGGGGCCTGGGCTACATCGCCGGGATCGTGGCCCTGGGCGTTACGCTGGTGGTGTTCGTGCAGCCGAAGCCGCCGCTGTTCGGTCTGGACGCGGACCAGGCCGAGCAGGTCCGGATCACCGGGCCGCTGCTGGCGATCTGGTTCATCCTGTTCTCGCTGCCGCTGTTCCTGCTGACGCCGGATCGGAAGACGCATGCGCGCCCGTTCGGCCAGAGCGTGCGGCAGGGCCTGAGCACGCTGCTGACGACGCTAAAGGATATTCGCGGGCACGCCAACATCGCCCGCTTCCTGCTGGCCCGGCTGATCTACAATGACGGCCTCAACACGCTCTTCGCCTTCGGTGGCATTTATGCGGCCGGTACGTTCGGTATGGCGCTCAACGAGGTGCTGCTGTTCGGGATCGCGCTCAACGTAACCGCCGGCATCGGGGCCTTCGGATTTGCATTCCTGGACGACCGGATGGGCTCCAAGCCCACCATCCTGATCGCGATCTGTGGGCTGTTCGTCGCCGGCACGGTGGCGCTGCTGGCCGAGGAGAAGACTACCTTCTGGGTGGTGGCCATGGTGATCGGTATCTTCGTCGGCCCGGCCCAGTCGGCCAGCCGGACGCTGATGGCGCGACTGGCACCCGCCGACATGCGCACCGAGATGTTCGGGATCTACGCGCTCACCGGCAAGGTCACGGCCTTCATCGGCCCCTTCCTGTTTGGCACCGCCACCGCCTTGTTCCACACCCAACGCGCCGGCATGGCCACGATTCTGGTGATGTTCGTCGTGGGTGGCCTGCTGCTGCTGCGGGTCAGCGAGCCGAAGCGAGCCTGAGGCCGCTCGCACATCGTGACGCGCCCCATCGTCCTGCGTCGTGGCCCGTCTCGAATCAGAGGCGGAAGTGTCGGGGCAGGTACAGAACGAGATCCTGCCAGAACCACATGAGGACCGCCGTGGCGAGCATGATCGCGGCGAAGGGCATGGCGCCTTTGACGACCTCGTCCAGCCGTGCCTTGCCCACGGTCTGAATGACGAACAGGTTCATCCCGACCGGCGGCGTGATCAGGCCGAGCTCGATCAACACCACGAAAAAGACGCCGAACCAAATCGGGTCGATCCCCATCGTGTTGACCGAGGCCAGCAGCACGGGAACCATGACCAGCAGCATGGACAGCGTTTCCAGAAAGCAGCCCATCACCAGCAGCACGGCGCCCACGCCGAGAATGAACAGGTTGGGATCGCTGATGTTGTCGGCGAGCAGGCCGCTGACCTGCTGCGGGATGAGGTAGAGGGTGATGGCGAAGGCGAAGAGTTTGGCCCCGGCGACGATCAGGAGAATCATCACGGTGGCCTTCAGCGACGCCTCGACGGCCTCGTGCAGGGCGGCAAAGCTCATGCGCCCCATGGCGACCGTGATGACGAGCGCGAGGACGAAGCCGAGCCCGGCGCTCTCGGTCGGGGTCGCCACCCCGGTATAGATCGAGCCGAGGATGGCCAGGGCCAGTGCCGCGGTCGGCAGGGCACGCAGGCTGGCGTTCAGACGTTCGTTCCAACTGGCTTTGGGCATCTGGTGGTAGGCGCCGCCAATGCGGGCACGGGCGATGCCGTAGACGATAAAGGCGGCGGCCAGGAACAGACCCGGGCCGATCCCGGCAAGAAACAGCCGGGTCACCGATTGCTGGGCGATGACACCGTAAATGATCAACGGGATCGACGGCGGGATCAAAATGCCGAGCGTGCCGCCCGCGGCCAGCATGCCCAGCACGAATGGCCGGTCATAGCCCCGCCGGGTCATCTCCGGGATCGCCACTGTGCCGATCGTCGCCGCGGTGGCGACGGAGGAGCCCGAAATCGCGGCGAAGAGGGTGCAGCTCAAGATCGCGGCCACGCCCAGTCCGCCCGGCCAGTGGCCGACCCAGCTCTGCACCGCGGCGAACAGATCGCGCCCGACGCCGCCTTTCAGCAGCACGTTGGACATGAGCAGGAACAGCGGCACGGCCATCAGCTCGAAGCTGTCCACCGAGCCGTGCAGGCGCTGCGGAACCCCGACCAGCGGCAGGCCTTTGGCCCAGAGCAGGATCACGCCCATGCCGGCGAGGGCGAAGGCCACCGGCGTGCGCAGGATCAACAGCGCCATCAGGGCGACCAGGATGAGGGCAGCTTCCAACTTAGCGTACCTCTTCGTGGAGGTCGGGTCTGGCGGTCGGCACGCCCACCTGCCAGACGCGCCACAGCTCGACCAGCGCTTGCAGGGTGAGAAGAGCAAATCCCACCCAGACCGCACTGTCCGTCAGCCAACGCGGCATTTCGAGAATGCTGCCCGAGGTGTGACCGGCCTTGGTGGCCCGCAGCCAGATCTCGAAGCCGAACCAGACGGCCGGAACGGTCACCACGAAGAGGATGATCAGCGCGAGGCTCTCCGCGAGTTTGCGCCCAATCGTCGTCGGATCCGAGAAGGCTACATTTATGGTCACCATCTCATGGTGCTTGAGCACGTAGCCGGCGGCGAGGAAGACGGCCCATATCTGGATGTTCTGGCTGACCTCGCTGACCCAGGAGGTGGGAGCGACGAACAGATAGCGCATGAGGACCTCGTAGGTGACGAGGAAGCCGATGAGGAAGAGCCCCCATGCCGCAATCTTGCCGGCTATCTCGGACAGGCCGTCGACGATGGCCGCCAGTCTCGCCATGACGGGTCTCCGTTGTTGCGCCGCCTCCAACTTGTCTGCCAAAGGCACTCCCAACCGCCTGGCATCGGCCGGCATCCTTAAAGGCCGCGTGCTGCCGCTACGGCCGCCTCACCCAAGTCGCCCGCCTGCGCCACGAACCTATCGACGACGCCGCTGGTCGCTTTTCGGAATTCAGATCGCTGCGCGTCGGTCAATTCGACCACGGTCATCTTGTCGCGAACGCTGTCAACGAGGGTGTTTTCGTCCTTGATCATGAAGTCGCGCAGGTGAGCTTCGACCTCAGTCGCCGTGTCGAGAATGATCTGTTGTTGGTCCGCCGGAAGTCGCTCGAAGACGTCGTTGTTGATGACCGCGACAAATTCGATGGCGCTGTCGTAGCTCAGCGTCATGTGGTCCATGACCTCGTAGAGCTTGCGGCTGGCAACGGCGCTGGCGCCGGTCATGCCAATGTCCACGGTGCCCTGCTGGTAGGCGAGGAATTGCTCGGAGGCCGAGATGATCGTCGGCGCGCCGCCCAAGGCTTCGGCCGTCCAGCTCTGGACGGTGCCGTAGGTGCGAACCTTCTTGCCCGCGAAATCCGCGGGAGACTCGATGGCAAAGCGTTTGCTGAGATAGATATTCCGGCCGAATGCCTGCCACCACAGGACGCGATTGTTGGTCTGCGCCTGAATGGCGTGATCGAGCAGCACCCGCAGGCGCGAATTCGGAGCGGTCGCCGCGCGTATGGCGGCCTCACTGTCCAGGAGAAACGGCACCGAGACGACGTTCACTGCCGGAACGGCACCGGCATAGCGTACGAGCGAGGCCGAACCCGCGTCGATGGCACCCGACCCGACGGCCTCGGGAACCTCGTTATCCTTGAACAGCTGCGAGGAGGCAAACAGCTGTACCTTGATCTCGCCGCCGGAGCGCTGTTCCACGAGGCGCCCGAACTCGAGCCAGTTCTCCGACAGCGGATCGCTTTCCGGCAGCTGCATGGTCACGCGCAACGTGGTTCCGGCGGACCCGGTCGAGGCGCCGAAACCAATTGTCAGGGCCGCAGCAGCCGCCAGTATCCAATGCTTCATTGTCGACCTCCCTAGGATCCGCGCGCGCGTTCGACACTCGCGTCGACATACCCAGAGGCGGCCGATCGGCGCGGGCGGACGGCGGCTCCCTGTCGCCGCCTGTCGGCCCTTCATAGACGCTTTGCCGGATTTTGGCCCGAAGTGTCGGGCCGTCATCGGATAGGGCCTGATCAGCGGCGGAGCAGCGCCGGGATCCGGCCGGACGGCGCCGACGTGGCGGCGCTACAGTGCCGCTTTCATCGTCTGGATCAGCGATGGCGTCAGGGATCCCGTCCGGGGCAGGCCCTGGGAGCCTTCGAACTGCATCACGGCCGAGCGCGTGGCACTGCCGTAGACGCCGTCGATCGGTCCCCGATAATAGCCGAGCGCGGTCAGGAGGCGCTGCGCCGACGTGACATCGGCGGAGGTGTTGACGGCGGCCGGGGTCACGCCGGCGGCGCGCTGCGCCTTCCACTGCTCGAATTCCTTCTGGTCCTCGATCTGCTGCTGCGTCTGCGCCTGCTGGAGCTGGCTCTGGCGCTGGAAGTCGAGCTGGCGCTGCTGCTCGGCATTGGCCGCGACCTGCTGCTCCTGCTGCCCGCGCAGCTGGTTCGGGCGATCGACCAGCATGTTGCCGGCGACACCACCCAGGAGGGCGCCGCCCACCATCGCCAGCGTGTTGTTGTGCTGACCGGCGAGCGCCCGGCCGGCCAGGGCGCCCGCAGCGGCGCCACCGCCCGTGCCGAGCCCGATGCCGCGTCCCCCGAACGGCAGGCCGCCGAAGCCGCGGCCAGAGCACAGGCCGAGCAGGACGAGCTCGCCGCCGCTCTCGCCCAGCAAGCGGGCGAGTAAACGCCAGGTCAGCCAGTCACGTGTGACTCCTGTGAGTAACCCACAGG
>JAPJRA010000228.1 GCA_030824835.1 Geminicoccaceae bacterium
CGCGCCGAGATCGAGGCCGACCGCGACCCGCAGCTCATGACGCTGGCGGCTGCCGCCGCCGAGCACGGGGTGGCCTGCATCGAGGGCGACCGGCGGGTGTCCATTGGCCTCGGGAGCGGCTCGCACAGCTGGCGCGGGCAGCTGCCGGCACCCGCCGAGGTGGACTGGAGCGAGGTGCACGACGTGCCGGTGGTCCTCGTCACCGGTACCAACGGCAAGTCGACGACGGTTCGGCTGCTGGCCGCCATGGTCCGTGCCGCCGGCAAGGTCGCGGGTCTCAGCTCCAGCGACTGGGTGCGGGTCGGCGACGAGATCCTGGACCGCGGCGACTATTCCGGCCCGGGCGGCGCGCGACTGGTCTTGCGCGACCGACGGGTCGAGATCGCCGTGCTCGAGCTCGCCCGCGGCGGCATCCTGCGCCGGGGGCTGCCGGTCGGGCGCGCGGACGCGGCCATCGTCACCAACATCGCCGCCGACCATCTGGGCGAATACGGCATCCTGGACGAGGAGGGCATCGCCGACGCCAAGCTCACCGTGGCGAAGGCGCTGCACGGTGGGCCACTGATACTCAATGCGGACGATCTACGCTTGGCCGAGCGCGGCCCGCGCACGGGCAAGCCCGTCGCCTGGTTCAGCCTGGGCCCCGCCGCCGGGATAAGCGATGGCGCCGGCATCGAGGACGGCCTGCTGGTGCTGCGCCGGGCCGGCGTCTCCACGCCCGTCCTGCCCGTGACCGAGATCCATATCGGCATGGGTGGCGCCGCCCGCCACAACCTCGCCAATGCGCTGGCGGCTGCGGCCGGGGCCGCCGCCCTGGGCCTGCCGGTCGACGCGATCGCGGCGGCCTTGCGCAGCTTCGGCGTCGACGAGGCCGACAATCCCGGCCGTGGCCACCTTCGCGAGATCGGCGGCGTCAAGGTGCTGGTCGACTTCGCCCACAACCCGCACGGGGTCACCGCCATCGCCGCGGTGGTGGCGGCGATTCCCGCCGCCCGGCGCCTCGTGTTGCTGGGGCAGGCGGGCGACCGCACCGACGCCGAGATTACGGCCCTTGCCGATGCGGTCTGGGCGTTGCGACCCGACCGGATCGTTGTCAAGGAGATGGAGGCCTATCTGCGCGGGCGGCGGGCGGGCGAGGTGCCGGCCCTGCTGCAGGCGGAGCTGAGCCGACTCGGCGCACCGCACGACCTGATCGCCGTCGAGCCGAGCGAGACCGACGCCGTGCGGGCGGCGTTCGACTGGGCGCAGGAGGGCGACCTGCTGGTCCTGCTCAGCCATGCCGCCCGGGCGCGGACGCTGGCCTTCCTGGACAAGCTCGCCGCCACCTCCTGGTGCCCAGGGGAGGCATTGCCGCCGAGCTGAGGGGATCGCGTCAGCGCCAATGCCCGGGGTGCCAGTAGCCGTAGGGGCCATAATATCCCGACACCCAGTGGGCCGGTGGATGGTAGGGCTCGCGCACGACCACCTCCTCGCGCTCGGGGACAACACACCCCGAAAGGCCGAACCCGGCCACCAGCAGCACGGCGAGCAACGCCTTGGTGCGTCTGGTCATGATTCATCTCACTTGCCGTCGCCATTGCTTGGGGCCGGGGTTGCCGCGCTCAGGGCTGCGGTGACCGCGGTCGGTCGGAATGTGATGGATGTTGGCCGTGGAACAAGATTGGAGAGTGATGTCGTCTGTTCACGATTCAAGGAAGACCGAGCATCGGCTCGTTTCTGTTATGATGCTAAAGTAATGTGTCGGTCGAATGCTTGACATGATTTCATGAGAGCAAGCGCTTCTGCATGCGCCGGCACAGGGATCACGCATCGCTTCCCGGCTTGTGATTTGCTGCGGCGGGGGGCGTCGGCTAGCGAGGCTCGACGGGAGGAGGCAGGCCATGACGAATCCTAGGAATTACCGGGCGGGTAGGCGCCTTGCGACGATCGTGGTCGGTGCCGGGCTGCTGGCGGGAGCCGTATCGCTCGGGATGACGGGCAGGGGTGCCGCAGAGACGGCGGTGGCGCTGCCTCCGCCGACCACGACGCAGACGGTCGGGTCGGGGGCATCGCCCAAGACGGCGGTGCTCGCCGGTGGCTGCTTCTGGGGCGTGCAGGCGGTCTTCCAGCACGTCAACGGCGTGAGCCGGGTCGTTTCCGGCTATGCCGGCGGCGCCAGGGAAACGGCGCACTACGGCGAGGTCGGCACCGGCCGCACGGGCCATGCCGAATCCGTGGAAATCACCTACGATCCGCAGGTCATCGACTATGGGACCTTGCTGCAGATATATTTCTCGGTGGCCCACGACCCGACGCAGCTCAATCGCCAGGGCCCCGACCGGGGCACGCAATATCGATCGACGATCTTCGCCATGAACGGGGAGCAGGCCGCGATCGCCCGGGACTATATTGCCCAGCTCGACAAGGCGCGCGTTTTCGAGCAACCGATCGCCACCTCCATCGCGTCACTCGAGGAGTTCTACCCGGCCGAGTCCTACCATCAGGACTATGCGACCCTGCTCCCCGAGAATCCGTACATCGCCTACAACGACCTGCCGAAGGTCGAGAATCTGAGCCGTCTGTTCCCACAGCTCTACCGGCAGCAGCCTCGCCTGGTGAGCGAGGCCGGTCTCGCCGACTGAGGGTCCTGCGCTACACGAAGCCCACGACCGCGTGCGGGACGTAGGGCTCCTCGAGCGAGGCGATCTCCTCGGCCGAGAGTTTGACGGAGAGGGCTGCCACGGCGTCCTCGAGATGCTGCAGCTTCGTCGCCCCGACGATGGGGACGGTGCCGGGCTTGGCCAGGACCCATGCCAGCGCCACCTGCGCCCGTGGCAGGCCGCGGGCCGCCGCGACCTCGGTCAGCCGCTCCACCACCTTGCGATCCCCGTCGCGGGATTTCACGTAGAGCCCCCGGCCGAACTCGTCGGTCTCGGAGCGCGCGCTCGCCTCGTCCCAGTCGCGGGTGAGGCGCCCGCGCGCCAGCGGGCTCCACGGCATCACGCCGATACCTTCCGCCGCGCATAGCGGCAGCATCTCGCGCTCCTCCTCGCGGTAGAGCAGGTTCACGTAGTTCTGCATGCTCACGAAGCGGGTCCAGCCATGGCGCTCCGCGATGGCCAGCGCCTGCGCGAACTGCCACGCATACATGGAGGATGCGCCGATATAACGGGCCTTGCCCGCCCGCACCACGTCGTGCAGCGCCTCGAGCGTCTCCTCGATCGGCGTGCCGTAGTCCCAGCGATGGATCTGGTAGAGATCGACATGGTCGACGCCCAGGCGCCGCAGGCTGGCGTCGATCTCGCTCATGATCGCCCGCCGCGACAGGCCGGCGCCGTTGGGGCCCGGGCGCATCCGCCCGTGCACCTTGGTGGCGATCACCACCTCGTCGCGCCTGGCGAAATCCTTCAGCGCGCGGCCGACGATCTCCTCGCTGGTCCCGTCGGAGTAGACGTTGGCGGTGTCAAAGAAGTTGATGCCGCTCTCCAGGGCCTGCTTGATGAACGGGCGACTTTTACCCTCATCAAGGGTCCAGGCATGGTTGCCGCGCTCCGGCACGCCATAGCTCATGCAGCCGAGGCAGATGCGGGAGACATCGAGGCCAGTGCGGCCGAGCTTTACATACTCCATGCTCTACTCCATGCGGGCTTCGCAGGCGGATCAGGCGACCTATGAGCTGTTCGTAGCTCTCGGCGTTGAACGTCGTGGCCATGGCCTGATCCGCCCGGAAGGCGAGTTCCGTCTCAATAGCCCTGCGTTGGCGCCTTCGAGGCCGTCTCGGCGTTGCCGGCGCGGAAGCTCTGGTATTCGCGCAAGGCCGCCTTGGCCGCCTCGCGGAGCATGACGACGTCGTGCGGGCCGACCACGAAGCGGTAGCCGCGGGCGAACAGCTCCTGCCAGGAGGCGCCGGCGCTGGGGACGGTGCCCATGGCCTTGCCGGAGGCCAGGACGATGTCCTCGACCCGCTCAACCAGGCGGCGCACATCGGGGTGGTCCAGCTGCTCGAGCCGGCCGATCGAGCCCGCGAGGTCGTTGACGCCGATGAACACCACGTCGACGCCCTCGACGGCGCAGATCTCGGCCGCCTGCTCGACGGCGGCCGCGGATTCGATCTGCAGCGCGAGCAGCAGGTTCTCGTTGGCCTTGGCGACGTAGTCGGGCTCGAGCCCGTAGGTGGAGGCGCGGACGACGCCCGCGGCATAGCCGCGAGTGCCCTGGGGAGGGTAGCGACAGGCGGCGACCGCGGCCGCGGCCAGCTCGGCGGTCTCGACCTGCGGGATCATCAGCGACTGGGCGCCGGCATCCAGGATGCGCTTGAGCCAGATCGGGTCGTTCCAGGGGGCGCGGACCATGCAGGGCGTGCCCGACGCTTCCACCGCCTGCATCATGCCGACGGCATCGGCCATCTCGCCGCAACCGTGCTCCTGGTCGAGGCACAGGAAGTCGAACCCGATATGGGCCATGATCTCGGCATTGATGGCGGTACCGCTGCCGACCCAGGCGCCATAGACGCTGTCACCGGCGGCAAGACGGGCTTTCAGGCTGTTCGGCCGAAACATCGTGGGGGTAAGCCTCTCTGCAGAATGTCGTTGGGCGGCAACCTAACGGCGCCCGGTGCCCGAGTCTCGCGCCCAACCACGCGCAATCGGTCAACCCCGCCGTGCGTCCAGCGGCGGCAGGCCGAGCAGGCCCGCGATCCGACGCTCGAGCGCACCCATGCCGTCATAGAGCAGGATGGCGAGCAGACCGACCACGAGGCCGCCCTGCAGGACGAAGGCGGTGTTGTTGGACAGGAGCCCGGCGATGATGACCTCGCCCAGGCCCTTGGCCGCCACCGTCGAGCCGATCGTGGCGGTGCCCATGTTGATCACCAAGGACAGCCGCACGCCCGCCAGGATCACCGGCAGCGCCAGCGGCAGCTCGATGCCGACGAGGCGCTGGCCTTCGCCCATGCCCATGCCGCGGGCGGCGTCGACCACGTCGGCAGGGACCTCGGAAAGGCCGCTCAGCGTGTTCTCGAAGATCGGCAGCAGGCCGTAGAGGAACAGGGCGATCAGCGTCGGCACCTCGCCGAATCCTACCAGCGGCACCGCCAGCGCCAGCACGGCCACGGGCGGGAAGGTCTGGCCGATGTTCACGATCGAGCGCGACAGCGGCAGGAACTCGGCGCCGGCCGGGCGGGTCACGAACACGCCGAGGCCGACCGCCACCACCGTGCTGGCGAGGCCGGCCGCGAACACCGTGCCTAGATGGGCCCAGGTCAGGGCGAGCAGGCTGCTCTGGGTGTAGATCGGCGGTGCGTCGTTCTGGGTCAGGGGTGCGAACACCGGGGCGAAGCTCTCGGGCGTGAGCAGGAAGATCACGAGGAGGGCCAGGGCAGCCAGCCGCAGCAGGCCGGGCAGCCAGCGCATCAGGGCTGGCGCCCGCGCGCGATGACGGACCCGAGCGTCACGCGGCCGAGCAGCGCCCCGTCCGCAGCCGCCACGGGCAACGCCTCGGCGCCAGACCAGACCAGCTCGGCCAGCGCGTCGCGCAAGGACGCGTCGGCGGGCAGCGGTGTCCCGCTGGCCGCACCCGCCTCCACCGCCTCGCCCGCGGAGGTGAGCGACAGCAGCTTGAAGGCCCGGTCGGCGGTGCCGGTGAGGCGGGTCACGAACGCGTCGGCGGGATGGAGGACGAGCTCCGCCGGCGGTGCGTATTGCAGCAGCCGTCCCTGGCTCAGCACGGCGATCTTGTGGCCGAGGCGGAAAGCCTCCTCCATGTCGTGGGTGACCAGCACGATCGTGGTCCCGAAGCGGCGCTGGATCGCCAGCAGATCGTCCTGCGCCTTGCCGCGGATGACGGCGTCCAGCGCCCCGAACGGCTCGTCCATCAAGAGCACGCCCGGCTCCGCCGCCAGCGCCCGGGCGACGCCGACCCGCTGCTGCTGGCCGCCCGAGAGCTGGTGCGGGTACTTCGCCGCGAACTCGGCGGGATCGAGCTGAAAGACCGTCAGCAACTCGTGGACGCGGGCATCGATGCGCGCCTGCGCCCAGCCCAGCAGCCGCGGCACGGTGGCGATGTTTTGGGCCACGGAGCGGTGCGGGAACAGGCCGTGGCCCTGGATGGCGTAGCCGATGCGCCGGCGCAGGTCGTGCTCGGGCTCGGCCGCCGTGTCCCGGCCGTCGATCAGGACGCGACCGGCACTCGGCGTCACCAGCCGGTTGATCATCCGCAGCACGGTCGACTTCCCGGAGCCTGAGGTGCCGACCAGGACGGTGATGGCCCCGGTGTCGATGGTCATGGTGACGTCGTCGACCACCGTCCGGCCGTCATAGCGTTTGGTCAGCCCCTCGATCTCGATCACGCGGTGCCCCTCCGGGTCAGGTCCACCGCGGCGTCGAGCAGCACGGCGGCGGCGAACGCCAGGGCCACGGTCGGCGCCGCGCCCAGCAGCACGAGGTCCATGGCGGTCTGCCC
>JAPJRA010000229.1 GCA_030824835.1 Geminicoccaceae bacterium
TTCCTGGTCCGGGGCGGCCGTCATCCTGTGGTCGAGCAGGCGCTCGCCCGAAGCAGCCAGAGCTTCGTCGGCAACGATTGCGACCTGGGCAGCGACGGCGCCCTTTGGCTGCTGACGGGCCCGAACATGGCGGGCAAGAGCACGTTCCTCCGGCAGAACGCGCTGATCACGATCATGGCGCAGATGGGCAGCTACGTGCCGGCGGCGTCGGCGCGGATCGGGGTGGTCGATCGCCTGTTCTCACGCGTCGGGGCGGCCGACGACCTGGCCCGCGGGCGCTCGACCTTCATGGTCGAGATGGTCGAGACGGCGGGCATCCTGAATCTCGCCGGGCGCCGGAGCCTGGTCATCCTGGACGAGATCGGCCGTGGCACGGCCACCTATGACGGCCTGTCGCTGGCCTGGGCCGTGGTCGAGCATCTGCATGAGGTCAATCGCTGCCGGGGCTTGTTCGCGACGCATTTTCACGAGCTCACGGCCCTCGCCGCCAAGCTGCCGCGCCTCGCCTGTCACACCATGCGGGTCAAGGAGTGGCGCAAGGAGGTGGTGTTCCTGCACGAGGTCGCACCCGGCACCGCCGACCGGTCCTACGGCATCCACGTGGCGCGGCTGGCCGGGCTGCCGGAACGGGTGCTGCGGCGCGCCACCACGGTGCTGCAGCGCCTGGAGGCAGGTGAGGCAGGCTCGGCGGCGAGCCGCCTGGCCGAGGACCTGCCGCTGTTCGCGGCGATGCTGGCCAAGCCCGAGCCCCCCCAGAAGCCGGCGGAAGTGCCCGAGGCCCTGCGTCTGTTGGCCGAGGTCGATCCCGACGAGCTCACCGCCCGTGCCGCCCTGGACTTGGTCTACCGGTTGAAGAAATGCCTTGTCGCGGATCAGGTGACAGAGCAGATGGAAGCTTGAACCTGCCAGAAGGTGTTGCCGTCTTGCGTCCTTCCCTGCCAACGCTCTGGCTTGCTGTCGCCATGGTCCTGTCCACGGCGCTGGCCTCCGGTGCCGTCGCCACGACGCCGGCGGACAAGTCGCTGGAGCGGTTCCTGCAGACCGGCGTGCCGCTGTGCATGAAAGCGCCGGCGGTCCAGTGCATCGACAAGGGCTTTGCCTTCGTCGACACCGACCATGACGGCAAGCTGTCGCTGGCCGAGGTGGAAGCGGTACAGGTACAGGTCGACCGCTGGACCCAGGCCAATGCCGGCCGCATCGCGGAAGGCGACCGGCAACGCCTGATCCTCGGACTGCTCGTGTTGCGGACGGTCGGGGCCAAGCAGCTGTTCACCGGCTACGACGCGAACCATGACGGCGCTCTCACCCAGCAGGAGCTGACGGCCGACATCCGCCTCGACAAGCGCACGCTGCCGGAGATCCTCAGCGACCCGTCGTCGGTCGACTGGAACTCCCTGGCGGCGCGGGCCGGCGATGCGGCGCCGCTGCTCAAAGGCCTGTTCGAGCTGTAGGCCTGTGGAACGCAAGACCCAGCTTCATCTCTGGTACGCCTTCGTCGCCATCACGCTGGTGCTGCTCGGCCAGAGCCTGTGGCGTACGGCCAGCGAGACCGAGACGATCCCCTACTCGCAGTTCCTGGAGTACGCACAGAAAGGTGCTGTCGACGATATTGTCGTGGGCGACCAGTTCGTGCGCGGGTCGTTCAAGGACCCGCAGGGTGGGAAGACCCAGTTCGTCACCACGCGGGTCGATCCTCGGGTCGCCGACGAGCTGGCCAAATTCGGCGTCCAGTTCACGGGCGTGGTCGAGAACACCGTGTTCCGCGACCTGCTATCGTGGATCGTGCCGATCCTGGTGTTCTTCGCGATCTGGGCGTTCGTGTTCCGCCGCTTCGCCGAGAAGCAAGGCTTCGGCGGGCTGATGTCGGTCGGGCGTTCCAAGGCCAAGATCTACGTCGAGACCAAGACCAAGACGAGCTTCGCCGATGTGGCCGGCGTCGACGAGGCCAAGGCCGAGCTGGTCGAGATCGTCGACTTCCTGAAGAACCCCAAGCAGTACGGCTGGCTCGGGGCCCACATCCCGAAGGGCGTGCTGCTGATCGGCCCGCCCGGCACCGGCAAGACGATGCTGGCCAAGGCGGTGGCCGGCGAGGCCGGCGTGCCGTTCTTCTCGATCTCAGGCTCCGAGTTCATCGAGATGTTCGTGGGCGTCGGGGCGGCGCGCGTGCGTGACCTGTTCGAGCAGGCGCGCAAGGCGGCGCCGGCCATCATCTTCATCGACGAGCTGGACGCGCTCGGCCGCGCCCGGGGCGCCTTCCCCCAGATGGGCGGCAACGACGAGCGCGAGCAGACGCTGAACCAGCTCCTGACCGAGCTCGACGGCTTCGATCCGACGGAAGGCGTCGTGCTGCTGGGCGCCACCAACCGTCCCGAGATCCTCGACCCTGCGCTGCTGCGGGCGGGGCGCTTCGATCGCCAGGTGCTGGTCGACCGACCGGACAAGAAGGGCCGGGAGCAGATCCTGGCGGTGCACATCAAGAAGGTACGCGTCGCCGCCGATGTCGACCTCGAGCAGGTGGCGGCCCTGACGACGGGCTTCTCGGGCGCCGATCTCGCCAACGTCATCAACGAGGCCGCGCTGCTGGCCACGCGCCGACGGGCGGAGGCCGTGGCGTTGGCCGACTTCACCCAGGCGATCGAGCGCATCATCGCCGGGCTGGAAAAGCGCAACCGCATCTTGAATGCCAAAGAGCGGGAGATCGTGGCCTACCACGAGATGGGGCACGCCCTGGTCGGCCTGGCGCTGGGCACGGACGCGATCCACAAGGTGTCGATCATCCCGCGCGGTGTCGGCGCCCTCGGCTATACCATCCAGCGGCCGACCGAAGACCGGTTCCTGATGACCAGGGACGAGCTCGAGGACAAGATCAAGATCGTCCTCGCCGGTCGCGCGGCCGAGAAGCTGGTCTACGACCATTGGTCGACCGGTGCTGCTGACGATCTGGTCCGGGCCACCGACCTCGCCCGCTCGATCGTCGCCCGCTACGGGATGGACGACAAGCTGGGGTCGGTCGCCTACGACACGGAGCGCAGCCCTTTCCTGCAGCCGGCGCCGGGCCAGGCCTATCTCGAGCGCCACTTCAGCGAGGACACCGCCCGCGAGATCGACCTCGCCGTGCGGCGGATCATCGACGAGGCTTTCGCTGCCACCATGGACCTGCTGGCCAGCAACCGCGCCATTCTGGAGCGCTGTGCCCGCGAGCTGCTCAAGGTCGAGACCTTCGACGAGGCGACGCTGAAGCGGCTGACCACCGACCTGCAGCGGCCAGCTGCGGCGGCCTAGCTCAGGCGCGCAGTCGCCCGGTCCAGGCGACCAGGGCTTCGAGCTGTGCCTTGATCAGCTCGGTGGTGGGCCCGTCGGTGAGATTGCCATCGGCATCGAACTTCGATGCCACCTGACCGATCATCAGCTCCGGCTTGTTGAGCACGCGCGAATCGAGAAACACGAAGCACTGGCGCAGGTGATACTGCATGCGCGCGGTGCCGAGCAGGCCGGGAGAAGCGCCCATGATCGCCACCGGCTTGTCGGCGAACGGCTGGTCGGGCGCGCGCGAGGCCCAGTCGATGGCGTTCTTCAGTACACCCGGAACCGAGAAATTGTACTCTGGGCTAGCGATCAGCAGGGCGTCCGCGGCACGGATGGCTTCACGCAGCGCGGTGACGACAGGCGGGAAGCCGGTCTCGAGCCGTACGTCGTCGTCGTAGGCCGGTATCTCGCGCAGCCGATCGAAGATTTCGAGAGTAACCTGGTCGGGGACGAGACGGCTCGCTGCATGTAGCACCATGGTATTGAACGAGGCACGCCTGAGGCTCCCCGAGATGCCGAGAATCTTTACCGTCAAGTGCGTTCCCTTCCGTCGGCAGGTTCGACCGTATCGACCCGGTGGTGCCCAATGCAGCCCGACATGTCACGTATCATCGACGCAATGCAGCACTGCCGTCGCAATCCCGCGGGCAGGCCGGATCGCAACGGCACTTCACTCGTTATGCACTCGTCCGGCTCCCGAGCGGTGGGCGCTGCCAGAGAGGTGACTTCCCGTTGAGCACGCGCCCGCGAGACGGCAGCAATGCCCGGAACACCGTGGCCATCTCGAATGGCACACCCATGCCAGCTCCGTCGACCGACGCTGTTGCCGTCGGCAACACGATGTCGCCGACGGCAACGATCCTGCTCACGGTGGCCATCGTCGCCGCGCTTTACCTCGGGCAGGACGTCCTCATCCCGTTGGCCTTGGCCATCCTGCTGAGCTTCGCCCTGGGGCCTCCGGTCACCTGGCTCTATCGCCGCGGCCTGCCCCGCGTGCCGGCGGTGCTGGCCGTGATGATGGTCGTGACCTTTCTCCTGGGTGGTTTCACGGCCCTGGTCGCCAGCCAGCTCACCCATCTGGCCCAGCAGCTCCCCACCTACGAGATGAACCTGCGGGCCAAGGTCAAGGAAATTGCGGAGGCGGCGCCCAGCGGCGGCATGTTCAATCGCGCGGCTGATCTCGTGCGGGACGTGAACCGCGAGATCGACAAGATCACCACTTCTGGTGACCGGCCCCAAAGCCAGGACTTGGCTGTGCCGGAAAAGGAGCGGCCGCCAATCCCGGTGGAGATCCACGACCCGCCGGAGAAGCCGCTGGCGGCACTCGCGACATTTGCCGGCCCATTGGTGCAGCCCATCGCCACCGCCGGCATCGTGCTCGTGTTCATCATCTTCGTGCTGCTGCAGCGCGAGGATCTGCGCGACCGCATGATCCGGCTGTTCGGCATGAACGACGTTCACCGCGCCACCGCGGCGATCAGCGATGCCGCCAAGCGGATCGGCCGCTACCTGCTGATGCAGCTGGTGGTCAATCTGCTCTACGGCATCCCGGTGGGCATCGGCCTCTACCTGATCGGCGTGCCCAACGCGCTGCTGTGGGGCCTGCTCGCGACTGTGCTGCGCTTCGTGCCCTATCTCGGCCCCATTCTCGCTGCCGTCGCGCCGATCGCGCTGTCGCTGGCGGTGGATCCGAGCTGGACGACGCCGCTCCTGACGATCGCGTTGTTCGTCGTGCTTGAGCTGTTCACCAACAACGTGCTGGAGCCTTGGCTCTATGGGGCCAGCACCGGCCTGTCGCCGCTGGCATTGATCGTCGCCGCCGTGTTCTGGACCACCTTGTGGGGGCCTGTCGGCCTGCTGCTGGCGACACCGCTGACGGTCTGCCTCGTCGTCCTCGGTCGGCACGTGCCGCAACTGCATCTGTTCGAGGTGCTGCTCGGCGACACGCCGGTGCTCGAGCCGGACGTCAAATTCTACCAGCGACTTCTGGCCAGCGATCCCCACGACGCCGAAGAACTGGCCGACGACATGCTGGACGAGCGGCCGTTGGCCGAGGTCTTCGGCCAGGTCGTCCTGCCGGCGCTGATCTCGGCCGAGCAGGATCGGCAACGTGGTGTGCTTCTGCCCGTCCGCTCGCGCGAGATCGCCGGCTGGGTGATCGAAATCGTCGACGGCCTTGCCGAGGCGGCGAACGAGGTCGCTCCGCCAGCGGCCGTCGAGCAGCACAACTCGCTGCGTGTGCTCTGTGTCGGCGCACGTGGCGTGCCCGATGTGGCCGCGGCCTCCATGGTGGCGCATCTGCTCCGGCGAAGCGGTGTGGCGGCGGAGGTGAGCGATGCCAGCACGATTCTGCGGGCGCCTGGCCAGATTGGGGGGTTCGATGCCGTATGCCTCTCCTACCTGGACGCCGAGGCCCAGCGACAGGCGCGGAGGCTGGTGAGCCGACTGCGGGCACGCCAGACCGAGGAGGTCATGATCTGCCTCGGCCTGTGGGGCTTGGCTCCCGACGCTATCGATACCGCCCGCGACGCCACCCACGCCGACATCGTCGTGACCACGCTCGGTCAGGCGGTGAAGAAGCTGACCGAGCTCGGGCGGACGAAGGATGCGGCGGCGGCGACTGTCAGGCGCCAATCGCCTTGACGATCTCCTCGGTCATTTTCTTGGCGTCGCCGAAGAGCATCATGGTGCGGTCCATGTAGAACAGCGGGTTGTCGATGCCGGCATAGCCCGGGGCCGTGGAGCGCTTGATGAAGAACACGGCCTTGGCCTTGTCGACATCGAGCACCGGCATGCCGAAGATCGGCGAGCTGCTGTCGGTCTTGGCGGAGGGGTTGGTAATGTCGTTGGCACCAATCACGTAGGCCACGTCGGCTTGCTGGAAGGCGCTGTTGATGTCCTCCATCTCGTGAACGACGTCGTAGGGGATGTTGGCCTCTGCCAGCAGCACGTTCATGTGCCCGGGCATCCGGCCCGCCACGGGATGGATCGCGAACTGGACGTCGACACCCTTCTTGCTCAGCACCTCGTACAGCTCACGCACCGCGTGCTGCGCCTGCGACACCGCCATGCCGTAGCCGGGGACGATGATCA
>JAPJRA010000230.1 GCA_030824835.1 Geminicoccaceae bacterium
TCCTTGTGGCTCGTGTTCGGGGTCACCGCGGTATCGGTTAATTGGTGGGCGGGCAGGTTGAGGGCGGTTGGGGGGTGACCGACGCCCCGGCCACCGACGCGATCCGCTCCTGCAGGGCCGCGACCTCGGTCGCGAGCGTCGGCTGGTAGCCGACCCGCGACGGCAGCCGGCCCAGCAGGCTCGACAGCTCGCTGCCCGCCTGGACGAAGCGGAAGATGTTGTCCATCAGCAGCAGCACGTTCTGGTGCTTCCGGTCGCGGAAATGCTCGGCGATGGTCAGTGCTGTCAGCGGCACCCGCCAGCGGGCTCCGGGCGGCTCGTTCATCTGGCCGTAGACGAGGACGGTGCGCTCGAGCACGCCGGAGCCCTGCATGTCGGTCAAGAGCTCGTGGCCCTCGCGGGAGCGCTCACCGACGCCGGCGAACACCGAGATGCCCTTGTACTTCTCGACCATGGCATGGATCAGCTCCATGACCAGCACGGTCTTGCCCACACCGGCGCCGCCGAACATCGCGGCCTTGCCACCCTGGGCGAGGGGCGCCAGCAGGTCGATCACCTTGATGCCGGTCTCGAACACGTCGGTGGTCGAGGTCTCGTCCTCGAGCGTCGGCGGGGGATTGTGGAGGCCGCGGCGCGGGGTGTCCGGCGGCAGCGCCGGCCCCCGGTCGCGCACCGTCCCGACGACGTCGAGCAACCGGCCCAGAATCGCGTCGCCGACCGGCACGGCGATGGGCGCCCCGGTCGCGCGCACCGCCGTGCCACGGGCCAGCCCCGCCGTCGACTGCAGGGCGATGGCACGGGCCGTCGTCGTGTCGACATGGCTGTGCACCTCCAGGACCAGGGATTCGGGCCGGTCCCAGTCGACGATCAGGGCGGTGTTGATGGCCGGGAGCGTGTCGCCGTCGAAGCTGACGTCGACCACCGCGCCACGTACCGAGGCCACCGAGCCGACCGACGCTGCTGCGTCCATGGAGCGCTCTATCGCAGGATCCAGTTCAGGCGAGAGATGGATGCTTTTCATCATGGAAGCGCATGCCCCTCGCGAGCAACGGGCATGATGTCGCCGATGCTCGTGGCCGCGATTCCCAATTGACGGCTGGCAGCCGCCAGCCTGCTGACCAGGCAATGCTGCAAGCGACCGCCTGGGCCGGACACGATCTTTTGATTGCATGGGCTTAAGGTTGGCATCATCCAATCAGTCACGGGGCGTTGATACGGCCGGTGGCGGCAAGATAATTGTACACAGGAGGAAATGTCGGTTCATGGCCAGGCTGTACTTTAGCCGGACCCTGCAGCGCTTGGTCCCGAGGTCGGATACTCTCGATCACCGGCTGCGTCGGGTCGATGCGGATGTTCTGCAGCTGATCGGCAAGGTATCGGCGGCGCTGTCCGTGGAGCGGGCGTCCGCGGTCGGCGACGCGCTTGGCCGAAGGTTGGGGCCGCACCTGCGGCAGCATGAGCACGTCCAGCGCAACCTGCGCCTGGCGTTCCCCGAGCGGGACGAGACTTGGGTCGCGTCGACGGGTCGGGCGATCTGGGGCCGCATCTTCGCGACCCTGGCCGAGTACCCGCATCTGCCGACGATTGCTGGCGAGCGGGGCGAGCCCAGGGTCGAGGTGACGAGCCATTTCGATCTTGGCCCGGCGCAGCGTGGCGAGCAGCGCCTGATGCTGGTGGCGATCCACCAGGCCAACTGGAACGTCCACGCGATCAGCGGCCGGCTCGCGGGGCTGCCGGTTTCGGTCTTCTTCGCCAGGCACAACAACGCGCAGGTGGAGGCGGTGGTCGGCCGCTACCGGAGCCGCATGCCCTGCGGATTCATCGACGTGGCTGATGGGCTGCGCGGCGTGCTGGGGGCACTCGACCGCGGCGACCACGTCGGCATGTTCGTCGACGCCCGGCACGACCGACAGCCGATGGTGCCGTTCTTCGGCCATCCGGCGCCCACGACAGTGTGGCCAGCGCGGTTGGCGCTGAAGCTCGGTATGGCCATGGTGCCGGTGCGGCTCGAGCGCCTGCCGGGCGCGCGCTTCCGCGCCACCTTCCATGCGCCCCTGACGCCACCACCGGATGCCATTCGTCCGGCCGAGGCGGCTGCGGTCATGACCGCCCAGCTCAACGGCCTGTTCGAGCAATGGATCGAGGACCGCCCCGAGGACTGGATCTGCGCCAAGCGGCGCTGGCCGACCGAGATCTGGAAGCGGCGCCGCAACGAGCTGCGTGCCGCCGGTCGGATTCGGATTTGAGGGCTGCAGCGCCGGCCGCACGAGGTCTTAGGTGCAAATTCCTTGACGCTGACGCGCCGTTGAGCGACAAGCTGTTCGGTCCAACCGCTGGAGCCGACGCATGCCTTCCCCTTCCGTCGAGTCCGACCTCTCAAGGCTGAATGCCGTCCCTCACGGCCCGTCCGGCCGGAACTTCTTCCTGCTGACCGATGAGGATCCGGCCGCGTTCGAGGCGCACCAGACGATGTGGCTCGCGGCATGGTCGCCCTGCGACCTGCCGGAGCGCGAGGCGGCCCTGGCCGCGATCCGGGCCATGTGGCGCGAGGAGCGTGCCGACCGGCTGGAAGTGGTCGTGCTCAACGACCTGTTTGCCGCGGGCAGGATCGCGGACGCGGCCGAGCGGGAAGCTGCCAGGGCCCTCGCATTCAAGGCGCTGGGCACCCTGTTGCGCTACCGCGCCCGCGTCGAGCGCGAGTACCGCCAGGCAAAGGCGGCCCTGGACGCCCTGCGCCAGCGCCGTCTCGACCGGCCGCCGGCAGCACGGCCGAGCGAACCCGAGCCGGCGCGCCGGTCGGACGAGGCCGTGGCAGCGGTAGCGGCCAAGCCCGTGCCGAGCGAACCCGAGCCACCGCCGCTCAACCGGCACCAGCGCCGCGCACTGGCCGCCATGGAGCGGCAGGCACAGCGGCGCGCGGCCTGACCATAGGGCCTGCTCGACCGTCGCTATCGGCGACGGGCCAATCTCTGATGTTTCGCGTGTGATCCACCGCGACATGCCTTGACGGCGCCAAGGCCATCACCGACGCTCGCCCCTGCGGTATGGCCTAAGGCACTCGGGGGAGTGGCAGGTCGACCGACTCAGGGAGTGCAATAATGGCAAAGCCACATTCGCATGCGGTGTCGCTGCTCGGCACCGCGGCCCTTCTCACGCTGCTCGCCGCTCACGGCGCGCAGTCCGAGGAGGTCAAGGGTGCCACGCTGTACGGCAACATGGCGACGGTTACCCAGGACCTCCTGACCCGTGCCGCCGGCGACGGCAACAACTTCCTTCATACCAACGGCAATTACGAGCAGACCCGCTACTACCCGAACCGGCAGATCAATCGCGACAATGTCAGCAAGTTGCGGCCGGCCTGGATCTTCCAGCTCGACGTGCGCGACAGCCTGGAGACCACGCCGATCGTGGTCGACGGCGTCATGTACGTGACGACCGCGTTCAACCACGTGTTCGCGCTCGACGCCCGTACCGGCGAGCAGCTGTGGACCTATGCCCACGCCCTCGGGCCGATCACGACATTCTGCTGCGGCCCGAACAATCGCGGCGTCGCGGTCTATGGCGACATGGTCTACATGGCGACGCTCGACGCAAGGCTCGTGGCGCTCGAAGCCAAGACCGGCAAGAAGGTCTGGGACGTCGAGATTGCCGACCCGGAGGAGGGCTACAGCGAGACGATGGCGCCGACGGCTGTCGACGGCAAGATTCTGATCGGCACCAATGGCGGCGAGTACGGTATTCGCGGCTTCGTCAAGGCCTTCGACGCCAAGACGGGCGATCTCGTCTGGCATTTCGATACCATCCCGGAGAACTCGGTCGGCGTCTGGGCCACCCATGATGCCACCGGCCGCGACATGCACCGCGACATCGCGGCCGAGAAGGCCGCCCTGGCGAAGAACGGCGATCCTTACAAGACGCTGGGCGGCGGCGTCTGGCAGAATCCTTCGGTCGACCTGGCGACCCGGAGGATCTACTTCGTCGTCGGCAATCCTTCGCCGGACCTGGATGGCAGCCTGCGCCCGGGCGACAATCTCTATACGGACTCGCTGGTCGCGGTCGATCTGGATACGGGCAAGTATGTCTGCCATTTCCAGTACATCGCCCATGATGTCTGGGATCTCGACTCGGTCAGCCCGACGGTGCTGGTCGATGTCCCGGGCAAGGACGGCAAGGCGGTCCCGGGCGTCCTGCATGCCGGCAAGACGGGCCATCTCTACGTCAACGACCGGAGCGACTGCAGCCTGATCCGGTTCTCCGAGGCGATGGTGCCGCAGGAGAATATGTGGGTCCTGCCGACCAAGGACGGCGCCCGGATGCTGCCGGGCGCGAACGGTGGCGTCGAATGGTCCCCGATCGCCGTCGATCCCAAGCTCGGCCTGGCCTATGCCATCAACCTGCACCAGCCGATGACCTACCACGTCGACAGCTCGCCCTATCCCGGCGGCAAGCTGTGGCTCGGTGGCGCCTTCAAGGTCATCCCCTCCGAGGAGCAGTGGGGCAACGTCAGCGCCGTCGACTACGGGACCGGCAAGATCCGCTGGCAGGTGAAGACCCCGCAGCCGATGATCGGCGGTGCCTTGGCGACGGCCGGCGGCCTTGTGTTCACCGGCGAAGGCGACGGTACCTTCGAGGCGTTCGATTCCGAGACCGGCTCGGTGCTCTGGACGTTCCAGGCCGGAGCCGGCGTCAACGCACCGCCCGCCTCCTACACGGTGGACGGCCGGCAGTATGTCGTCGTCGGTGCCGGCGGCAACACGCAGCTCGACTACAAGCGCGGCAACTCGATCATTTCATTCTCCTTGACCGAGTAGCGCCGAGGCGCTTCGCTTTGACCGGGCGGGGCCCTGTCGGCCCCGCCCTATTCATGTGTGGTGGGATCGGGTGATGATGGTTTGGATCTTGGGCGCGCTGCTCCTGCTGCCCGCGCTTTTGGCGGGCCCGTCCAAGGCCGATACCGTCGAGGACACGGCCGCCACCTGCATTGCCTGCCACGGCGAGGATGGGGTACCGATCTCGCCCGAGATTCCGGTGATCTTCGGCCAGCAGGAAGGCTACCTCTACCTCCAGCTGCGTGACTTCAATAAGGGTGTCCGCAAGAGCGAGGTCATGAACGGGATCGCGGGCGAGCTGTCGAAGGACGACATGAAGGCTCTGGCCGCCAACTTCGCCGCCAGGACCTGGCCACGGCTGGAGCAGACGGCCACAGCGGAGCAGGCGTCGGTCGCAAGCCAGGTCAACACCGCGGGCATGTGCACCTCCTGCCATATGGACGGCTTTGTCGGGGCGAGCACGGCACCACGGCTGGCGGGCCAGCAGCAGCCCTACCTCGCGCTGACCCTGCACCAGTTCAAGACCAAGCAACGGGCCAACAATCCGGGCATGTCGAGCATCGTAGGAACCTTTGCCGATGCCGACCTCGACGCCATGGCGGCCTATCTCGGCAGCCTGTAGCCGGGGTGGATCAGTGCGGCGTCGGCAGGCTCTCCCGGGTCGTGGCGGCCGCGAGGTCGAAGGCGGTCTTGCCGTCGCGGTCGCGCCGGTCGGACGCGGCCCCAGCCGCGAGCAGCATCTCGACCATCTCGCGGTGCCCCTGCTCGGCGGCGATCATCAGCGCGGTGCGGCCGCGATCGTCCGCATCGTCGAGATGGGCACCCCGCTCGATCAGCAGGCCCACCACCGCCCGCGCGTCCGCCTCGGGGACGTCGTCGGGATGGCCGGCGGCCCACATCAAGGCCGTGAGCTCGTGCCCGTAACGCTGGTTGGGGTCGATGCCGGCATCGACCAGGCGCCCGACCAGCCCGGCCCGGCCCTTCGCCGCAGCATAGAGCAGCGGCGTCTTGCCCGTCGTGTCCGCGAACGTGGCATCGGCGCCTCGATCGAGCAGCAGGAACGCCACCTTGTCGTCGGCGTTGAAGGCCGCCGCCGCGAGCGGCGACAGACCGCTGCGGCCGAGCGTGTTGACGTTCGCGCCCGCGGCCAGCAGCATCTCGACGATGTCGGCCTTGTCCGCCTCAGCGGCGACGAACAGGGCCGTGCTGCCATTGAGCGAAGGCTGGTCGAGCGGCGCGCCATGCTCGATCAGCATGGCCGTGGTCGCGGCGGCACCGGCGCGTGCCGCGTGGACGAGCGCTGACCGCCCCAACCGGTCGCGCGCGTGCACCGAGGCTCCCTGCTGCAGCAGCTGCCCCGCGAGCGACGCGCAGTCGCCGTCCGCCGCCTTGAACAGGATCTGGTTGACCTGGCGGGAATCCATGGCACCCGCGTCCGCCACCTGACGCGACAGCTCCGCGCAGCGCCCGCCGTCGTCGGCCTCGACGCCCCCCGAGCCGGCACCGACCAACAGAATGGCCGCAACCGCCCATCTCCTGCCCAGCTTCGTCAT
>JAPJRA010000231.1 GCA_030824835.1 Geminicoccaceae bacterium
TCCTCCTGCGGCGCGCGAGCGAGCCCGTGAGCCCGGGCTGGCGGCCGGCCGTGCCGGGCTTGCGAGGGCGACGCGTGCTGATCCACGTTCCCGACGACTCGACCAGCCGCACCGCGCTGATGCACCAGCTCGAATCGTGGCAGATGGTCCCATGCCTCGCCCCGACACTCGACGAAGCGGTCGATCTGGTTCGTGACCGGACCGTGGAGGCGGCCATCCTGGACACGAGTTCGGCAGGCATGGACGTCGCGGCTGGTATCGGGGCCATGCGGGCGGTGCGCCCCAACCTGCCGCTCGTGCTGCTGACCATGGCCGGAAGTCACGAGGCCGAGGTCGGGTCCGCCGTCCATAACTCGGCGCGCGTGAGCCGACCGATCGTGCCGTCGAAATTGCTCGACGCGCTGGCGGTGTTGTTGCTCGAGCCGCTGCCCGTGACGTCCGCCGGTGACGTCGAGAGGGTTTTCGATCCCGGCGTCGCCCTTCGGTGGCCGCTGCGGATCCTGGTGGCCGACGACCATGCGACCAACCGGAAGCTGGCCATGTTGATCCTGCGACGCCTGGGCTATGAGCCGGATGTCGTCGGTGACGGCGGGGAAGTACTGGAAGCGTTGGAACAGCGCCGCTACGATGTTGTGTTGATGGACGTTCAAATGCCTGGAATGGATGGGCTGGAAGCCACAGCAGAAGTGCGCAGCCGCTGGCCGCACGAAAGTCCATATATCATTGCGATGACTGCCAACGCGATGCAAGGCGATCGCGAGATGTGCTTGAAAGCGGGCATGGACGATTATGTCAGCAAGCCGATCGAGATCGAACATCTGGTTGCTGCCTTGCGTAAATGCCCCGCATCGGCGGCCGCTGGCCCGCCTGTCGCGGGTGCCGCAGAGCCCCCGACCGGAGGTGTCGATAGGGCCCACGAGCAGGATGGCGGAACGGTCCTCGAGCGCGCCGCGCTCAAATCGCTGTCAGGGCTCATTGGAGGTGACCCGAAGGCGATGGCCGAACTGATCCAGAGCTTTCTGGACGAGGCCCCCGGTCTTCGTCACGACCTGCAGCAGGCAGTGGCCGAGCAGGATGCGAGGCTTCTGCGTATGGCCGCGCATACGCTCAAGTCGAGTGCCAGGGATTTCGGCGCCACCCGGCTCGCCATGGTCTGCCAGGAACTGGAGGACTGTGGCCGTTCCGAACAGTTGAACGCGGCGACCGAGCGACTGCGGCGGTTCGAGATCGAGTATGGGCCGGTGCATGCGGCGCTCGAGCGTGAGATCGACGCCTGTCACGCCGACATCGAGCGATTGGGAGCGGCGTGAGATGGAGCTGGCGCCCGCTGTCGTGCTCGTGGTCGACGACCATCCGACGAACCGGATGAAGCTGTCCATGGCGGTGAAGACCCTTGGGCACCTGACGGTTCAGGCAAAGAACGGCGTCGAGGCCCTCGAGCGGCTGCGCGCCAACGCGGTCGATTTGGTGCTGCTCGACATCATGATGCCGGTGCTCGACGGGTATCAGGTGCTGCAGGAGATGAAGAACGACTCCAAGCTGCGGGAGATACCGGTCATCGTCATCTCGTCGCTGGAGGAACTCGAGAGCGTCGTCGCCTGCATCGAGCTCGGCGCCGAGGATTACCTGCCGAAGACGTTCGATCCGCTGCTGCTGCGGGCGCGCGTGAATTCCAGGCTGGAAAAGAAGCATCTGCGCGATGCGGTCGTCAAGCAGATGCAGTTCATCCGCGAAATATTCGGCAAGTATGTGCCCGACCGGATTGCATCGGCGCTGGTCGAGAGCAGGGGCAATCTGGAGCCGATCCGTACGGACGCCACCATCGTCTATACCGATATTGAAGGGTTCACGACCCTGGTCGAGAGCGTGCCGGCCGAGCAGAGCTTCCGTCTGCTGAACGAGTACATGCCTGCGCTGTTCGAACCGATCACCCGCCACGGCGGCATTGTCAACGGCTTCCACGGCGACGGCATCCTCGCCGTGTTCAACGTGCCGGTGCAGGACCCGCGCCACGCGGACCATGCGCTGCAGGCGGCGATCGAGATGGTGGAGGAGACCGGCGGGGGCAGGCTGTTCGCGGACCTGCCCATCGTCACCCGGATCGGAGTCAATACGGGCGAGGTCATCTCCGGCACCATCGGTTCGGGCAGCCGGCTGAGCTATTCGGTGCTGGGTGATGCCGTCAACGTGGCTGCGCGACTGGAGGAGATGAACAAGGAATACGGCACGCAAATCCTGGTATCGGGCAATACCGTCAAGGAGTTGCACGGTGATTATGCTTTGCTGCAACTGGGCAATGTCGCCATCAGGGGTAAAAGGGAACCAGTTCAGATTTATCGCCTGGGTCGGCAAGCGCAGACTGATGAGGAACAGAAGGGTTGTCAGCCATCAACGCAAGCCGTATAAAATATCTTCGCTCGATCGGCAGAAGTCGAGCCAGCGGGAGAGCTAAAAGATGACAGACAGTCAAGCCGTCGAGCATGTCCGTCAGCTCAATGATCAGTATTTTATCGACAAGCACAAATCTCGTCTGGCAGTCAGGCGTGGTCAGATTACAGATGACTTCGAACAGATCAACGAATATCAAAAGTATGTGCTGCAACAGATCACCAATTCGCCCTACGCGGCATGGCTACCCGAGATCAGCGCACTGAAGGACACGATCGAGCGCAATCCCTTCGTCCGCATGAACGTCGAGCGGATGCTGACCGAGCTGCCGTCGCATCGCCAGCACTTCACCACCGTGGACATGATGCTGAAGGCGATCAATTTCGTCGTTCACTCGGCGCCCATTTTCAAGAACGTGAACTCGATATCCTGGCAGTTCCCGCTGTCGGCGCTGATGAACTTCTGGATGATGACCCCATCCGGCATGGCCGTCCTGCGCATGCCGCAAATGAACGACCACATCAACCAGATCATGAAGGCTTGGTGCAAGTTCCTCGACACCCCGGATAGCCGCTTCGTCCTGAACGAGACCGACGAAGGCTGGTTCTGTGCCAAGGCCTATGCCTACAATGACCTCGATTCCTACGTCATTCCGGATCGAAGCGCGCCCTATTGGGGCTTCAAGTCCTACAATGAATTCTTCCATCGCGACATCAAGCCGGAAACGCGGCCGATCGATGGCAAGGGCGATCCGTCCGTGATCAACTCGCCCAACGATGGCGTGGCCTGGGCGGTGCAGTACGACGTCAAGGCGAGTGACGCCTTCTGGCTCAAGTCGCAGCGTTACTCGCTGGCCGACATGCTGAACTATCACGGACTGACGGATCGGTTCGTGGGCGGTATCGTCTACCAGACCTATGTCAACGGCGGTGCTGACTGGCATCGCTTCACGTCGCCGATCGACGGCACCGTGGTCGACGCCGAGATCGTCACCGGTTACGCCTGGACGGAGAGCGACGCGACGCCTTCCGATCCGACGTCCGGCACCTACTCGCAAGGTTGGGCCGCCGGCGTCGCCACCCGCGGCCTGATCTTCATCGATTCCGGGATCGAGGCGCTGGGCATCGTCTGCGTGATTCCGATCGGCCTGACGGAGGTCTCCTCGCTCGACTGTTTCGTGAAGGCCGGGGACAAGGTCAGGAAGGGCGACCAGCTCGGCTGGTTCAGCTTCGGCGGCTCCTCCTTCGCCATTGTCTTCCAGCCCGGGGCGATCAAGGAGCTGCTGGTCATGCCGCCGGACAAGGACCGTAACCATCAGCCCAAGGATACGCTGCAGACCAATCGGCGGTTCGCCATCGCCAACATTTAGTCGCGACCATCGGGTGAAGAACGCACTGGCGAGGCTGGAGCAATCATGGACGGTCAGATTCGAAGCGCGGAAGAGGAGCGCTATCGCGCTTTGTTCGGGTTTCAGGCCGGCTATCTTCCGGCCGATCTGGGGGCGTTGCTGTCATGGCAGCGGGAGCTGAAGTCGGCTGTCGACAAGGCGAGCCGGGATGAGCCCGACCGCCCGGTCGCCGCGTCCGTCACGGCATTGGCCCGGCTGCTCGACCGGGACGGCATCCTGCGCATGTATGTCGACCAGATGATCGCCGAGGTGCCGGAAAAGGTGCGGACCGTGTCCGACATACCGGACCTGCTCGACCATCTGAATCACGTCGTTCGCATGGCACCGGCGTGGGAAGTCGACGAGAGCAAGCGGGTGTTCTTCCCGATGTCGGCACTGCTCGGCCAGATGATGATCACCGATGGGGGTGAGGGGGCTTTCCGGCTACGCGACTTCAACGACGCGCTCCGCTGGATCCTCAGGGACTGGTGCGGCTTCCTCGACAGCTTCAATAGTCGGTATGTGTTGAACGAGGGTGCCGAAGGTTGGCTGTCGCCGCCGGCCGCGGCCTACAACAAGTTGTCGGACTTCGTTGTTCCCGACCGGGCGGCCCCACATTGGGGCTGGGAATCGTTCAACGCGTTCTTTCACCGCCAGATCAGACCCGAGGTACGGCCGATCGCGGCGCCGCACGACCCGAAGGTCATCACCTCGGCCAATGACGGCACCGTCTACAAGATCACAAGGGGGGTGGACGAACGGGCGCGGTTCTGGCTCAAGGGTCAGCCCTACTCTTTGGGCGACATGGTGGCCGGCAGCGCTTATGTCGACCGCTTTATCGGCGGCGACGTGTTTCAAACCTTCCTAAGCGGGGCAGACTATCACCGCTGGCACGCGCCTGTTGCCGGCATTATCCGCGATGCTGTCGTCGTCGATGGGTTGATGTTCAGCAACGCCGAATCGGCCGGGCCTGATCCAAAGGGCATCCTTTCCCAGGGATACCAGTCGGCGGTCAATACTAGAGGGCTGATTTTCGTCGAGAGCGACGACCCGGTCATCGGCCTCGTCTGCTGCATCCCTATTGGTATCACCGAGATCTCCTCGATTTCGATTGGGGTACGGCGTGGCGACCGTGTCGCCAAGGGGCAGGAGCTGGGATACTTCAGCTACGGCGGTTCGAGCATGGCGCTGGTCTTTCAACCAGGAGCCATCCGTCAATTCGCCTTCAACAGCCCGGATGCCGATGACGCGGGAATGAAGGTACCCGTGCGGGTGAACGCCGAGATTGCCACGGCGCACTGAAGGCGGTGGTCGGCCGCGCCCGGCCACGGTACTTCGGCGCGGCCGACGCGTAGGTCAGGGAGCCGTGCAGGGCAGGGTGGTGGCGGTGCAGACTTCCTTGCCGCTGATGATGACGAGGATCTTCTGCTTGCCCTGGGGCGTGCAGCCGCAGGTCTGTTGTTGGACAGGGGTGATCGGCGTCGCGACGACGGTGGGCGCGAGGTCGAGTGCTGCCGGCAGGGCCGCGAGCACCAGCGTCGGGGCCGCGTCCGGCCCTGGATCGGCGGCGCGAGCAGAAGCCGGCAGCGCGGCGGCGACGAGAATGGCCATCGTCAGGCCAAGGCCACGCGGCGCTATCGACGCTAGGCGCTGAATACGTGATTCGAGCTTCGTGAAGCGCATCCCAAAATTCCTTTGTAATGGTCAAAAATTGAGACTCAAACGCAGCATTGCCGATCGCTCGGGAAGAAAAAGGCGATTCTGCTGCTCCGAGCTACGAAACGTATCGTCATGCCAATGGAATTTCTCGTCCAGCAAATTGTTGAGGTCAAGACTGACGATTCCGTGGCGCTGCGGCAGCCGGTAGCCGATCGACGCGTCCAGCAGCCAAGCATTGCCCCAAGTCTCGTCGTTGTGGCCATTATTAAACTGCTGATTGACCGACTGATCGATATACTGCACACCAGCCACGGCGAAGAACCCGCTGGGATCAAAGTAGCGGATCGATAGTGGTGCCATGATGGTGTCGATGCCCTGGGGGTTGCTGTCCGGCTTGTTCTCATGCTGGCGGAACCGGCTGCCCCTGAGCTGAAACGATACGGCGATGCGGTCGGTGGCCGTCCAGTAGGCGTAGGCTTGGCCAACGGTCTCGTCGGCATCGCGCAGTAGTACGTCGGTGTCATCCAGGTCGTTATTGAGACGCGGTGGCGATAGGCGGCGATAGAGTCCTTCGACGCCGACGGACAGGTCCGGGCCAAGCCGGAAGTCCACGCCGGCCCCTGCCTGATCGGCCTTGGTGCCGTTGACGTCGTCGAACAACTGATTGAATCCCGCCACCATCGTGGGCTCAATGGTCTGCTGGGCGACCACATCGCTCTTCACGGTACGAAAAGCTGCGGCGCGCAGCGTCATCCAGTCAGTGGCGCGGTACTGCACGCCCAACTTGGGTGTCGGTTCGGTCTGCCTGCGGCTTTCGATGTCGGTGTCGTCGAAGCCCATGCCCACAGTCCAGACGACGCGCTCGGGCCAGTTCGTGTAGGAGTATACATAAAGCTTGCGAGAATCGACGTCCTGATGTGGATTGGAGAAC
>JAPJRA010000232.1 GCA_030824835.1 Geminicoccaceae bacterium
ACTGCGACGAGGCGTTGGTCCTCGTCGCAGTTGGTCATCACCACGCGCAGGATTTCCAGCATCGAGTTTGGGAAGTCGGAATCCCAGCCGCCCGTTCCGAAGCCGACCTGACCGAACACCTCGCGATGGCGAAAGCTGCGGCTGGCGAACGCACGCGAGGTGGCGACGAAGTCGTAGAAACTGCGGTCGTCCCAGACTGGTACCAACGGATTCCAGAGTGCCTTCAGCGCTGCAACGTCGCGGCTTCGGATCGCCGCCTGCACAGCGCTGAAGCTCGCTCCCTCCTCGAGCGCCTCGCGCCAGGCGTCGGCCACCTCGTGAAACAAAGGCGGCAGCTCGTCCGCGCGCTCGACATAGATCGACTGGCCGTCCAGATCGACGACGGTGCTGGGCGTGGCCGGCACCAGGGGGTTCGGAAACGGGCTGGTGGCTAGACCGACGCGGTCGAGATAGGTGTAGAAGGCCGTCGACGAAACCGGGAAGCGCATGCCGCCGAGTTCGGCAATGACGCCTTCCGTGCCTTCGAACGGTTGCGAGCGCAGCCGTCCTCCAAGCCGACCGGCCTCGTACAGGACGGGTTTGAGACCCAGCCGCATCAGCTCATAGGCGGCGATCACGCCTGCGGCCCCCGCGCCGACGATCGCCACCTCGGTGCCGTGGCGCTCGACCGGCAATTTGCCGAGTCCAGACGGATGGGCAATCCAATCGTCGTAAGGGAACGGGAAATCGGGGCCGAAATAGGTCACGGGCCGCGGATCGGTGGAGCGGCCGGTGGCCGGCTCATGGGCTGCTGTCATGCGGGGTTCTCCGGCTTCACCAGGCCCTCGTAGAGTTCCGGCCGACGATCCGCCAGATAGGTGTTGAGCGGCCGCGACTGCGCCAGCAGAGCCGGATCAAGATCGGCAAACAGCATCTCCTCACCGGTGCCTGCGCGAGCGAGATCGGCGCCGTCGGGCCCCACGATGCAGGAAAGGCCGTGGTAGCGAAGGTCACCCTCGCTTCCGCAGCGGTTGACGTAAGCCAGGAACAGCTGATTCTCATAAGCCCGCGTCCGCACCAGGCTGCGCGCGACAAAATCGTAGGGCTCCATCAGCGCCGTCGGCACCGCGACGAAATCCGCACCTTGGGCCGCCAGAAGGCGCACATTCTCAGGAAATTCGACATCATAGCAGATGAGGATGCCCAGGCGGAGATCATCCAGTTCGGCCAGCGTCGGCGGCCCGTCGCCGGCGCTGAACGCGTCACGGTCGAGCGCGCCGAAGAGATGCGTCTTGCGATGATTGGCCAGATGACGTCCATCACGATCGACGAGCAGGGCGGCATTGTAGACACGTCCGTCGTCCCCGCGCTCGGGATAGCCATAGAGCAGGGCCAGTCCCCTCGCCGCAGCGATCTCGCAAGCCAGCGCCGCCGACGGGCCGGACACTGGCTCGGCAAGGCTCGCCACCGCCTCCGGCCCGATCGCGTAACCGGTAAGGAACATCTCCGGGCAGATCAGCAGTCGAGCCCCCCCGGCCACGGCCTCGGCGGCGGCGCGGTCCAATCGCTCCAGGTTCTGGGCGACATCGCCGGCATGCAGTGGCCCCTGAAACGCCGCTATACGCATATGCCCTCCCCGAGCATCGTCGACGACACCACCTTGCTGTGCCAGTGCGGATTCTGGACGGAAGCTTGCCGCAATTGCCCCCGCACCGCCAGTGGGGTGGTGTCGGTCGAGCGGGGTGCCACGGATTGCGGGCGCCGGTGACCGCCTCGCCCGAGCCGCGGTTGATCGAGACCGGCACGCCCGCGTTCCGGCGAACCAATCTCGCCATGTTCGCGGCCGGGTTCTCGACCTTCGCCCTGCTCTACAGCGTACAGCCCCTGCTGCCGCTGTTCGCGGCGGAGTTTGAGCTGAGTGCCACGGCCAGCAGCCTCGCCATGTCGGTCACCACCGCCATGCTGGCCGTCGCCATGCTGGTAGCCAGCTCGCTGTCCGACGTCTGGGGGCGCAAGCCGGTGATGGTCGTGTCCTTGCTGGCCTCGGCACTGTTGACGTTGGCAGCCGCATTCGCCCCGAGCTGGACCGCTCTCGTAGTGCTGCGCGCCCTGCTGGGCCTCGCCCTCAGCGGGCTGCCAGCGGTCGCCATGGCCTATGTCGGCGAAGAGATGCACCCCAAATCGATCGGCCTTGCCATGGGGCTCTATATCAGTGGCAGCTCGCTGGGTGGCATGGGCGGCCGGCTGATAACCGGCATCCTGGTCGACTTCGTCTCCTGGCGGGCGGCCCTGGCGACACTTGGTGGCCTTTGCCTGATGGCCGCCATCGTGTTCTGGCGTAGCCTGCCGCCGTCGGCCCTGTTTCGCCCTCGTCCACTGCATGTGGGCGAGTTGGCGGTGCGAGGTCTCGAGCTGTTCCGCGACCGTGGCCTGCCATGGCTCTTCCTGCAGGGCTTCTTGCTGATGGGCAGTTTCGTCACCGTCTACAACTATGTAGGCTTCCGCCTGTTGGCCCCACCCTTCGGGCTCAGCCAGACGGCGGCGGCCTCCATCTTCTCGATCTATCTGGTAGGCACCATCAGCTCGGCTGTGGTCGGCACCCTTGCCGGCCGCCTCGGTCGCCGCCGTCTGCTCTGGGCAATGATTCTGCTGATGCTGGCCGGCTTGGGCCTGACCCTGGCCGACAGGCTTGCCGTGCTGGTTGCCGGCATCGGCCTGTTCACCTTCGGCTTCTTCGGCGCGCACTCGATCGTCAGCAGCTGGGTCGGCATCCGCGCCCTCACCGGCAAGGCGCAGGCATCGGCACTCTACCTGTTCTTCTACTACCTGGGCTCAAGCTTGATGGGCTCGCTTGGAGGTCTGTTCTGGACCAGCGATGGTTGGCCCGGCGTCGCCGCCCTGGTGGGCGCGCTGCTGGCGATGGCATTCTGCGTTTCGGTGCATCTGGCTCGCCTACCACCGATCAGACAAGCTCGGTAACGAGAACCTCCCCAACTCTCCGCGACGCAACGACGCCGGAAGCGGTGGTGCCCCGCGACCACCATGATTGACAGAGGCTCAGGTGCATCCTTAGCTCCGGCGGCTTTGCACATGAGCACGGGGATCGGGGGATGGCGCCGAGCGTGGGCGATGTCGGTCGCTTCACCGACAAGTACTTCACGAAGACCCGAGCGATCGTTGAGCGATTTGGCGATGCGCGGGTGACCTATGCGGTCTTCATGCGCCGACCGGTACTGTCGACACCGCGGCTCGCGGTCGACTGGTTGCGCGGTGTGACCGACGAGCGGCATGCCGCGGTTGATGTCGAGCTGGTGCATGAGGAAGGGGCCTGGGTGGGGGCCGGCGAGCCCATGCTCTATATCCATGGACCGTTCCGCCACTTGGTCGATCTTGAGACGGTGTTTCTGCAGAAGTTGGGGCCAGCCTGCGTTGCCGCCTACAACGCCTACACGATGTGCACCGACCTTCCCTATGCTGGCTTCCTCGCCATGGACGCGCGGCATTGCGCCGGCGCGGAGATGGCGGAGCTGATGGCCTATGCGGCCTCCGTGGGTTCGGCCCGGGCCCAGCGCGAAACTGATGCCGTTGGCTTCATCGGCAACGCTACCGATGCCACCGCGCATTTCTTTGGCCAGGCCAAGGGTCTCGGGACCATGCCTCACGCGCTGATCGGCTATGCCGGCAGCACGCTGCGCGCGGCCGAGATGTTCCATGAGGTTTTCCCTGACGAGCCGCTCTTCGTCCTGGTCGACTATTTCGGCCGCGAGATCAGCGATACGCTGGAGGTCTGCCGGCGCTTTCCAGAGCTCGCCACCAGCGGCCGGCTAGGCGTGCGGTTGGACACGCATGGCGGCCGGTTCATCGAGGGGCTGGACGTCGCCGGATCCTACGCCGTGCTGGAGCGGCACGTGCCGCAAGCCATCCGCACCTACCGCACGGCCGAGGAGCTGGCCTGGCTCACTGGCACCGGGGTGACGGCGGCGGCAATCTACCATGTCCGAGAGGCGTTGGACGGGGCGGGTTTCCCCGGTGTCAAAATCATCGCCTCGTCGGGCTTTGGGCCTTCCAAGTGCAAGTTGATGGCCAGCGTGCGCGCGCCGATCGACATCATCGGCACCGGCTCGTTCCTGCCCGAGCGCTGGACCGAGACGTACGCCACCGCCGATGTGATCGCCTATGACGGCATCTATCGCGTCAAAATCGGGCGCGAGTTCCTGTTGCCTTCCAGTACGCCGCGCGACGCATGAGCAAGCCGAGCCCGAGCATGGATCCAGTCGCGGATATCGCAGCCGACTCGTCGGAGCGGTCGGCGGCATCGGGGGCGTGAAGGTTGTCAGTCAGGTTCGGGCTCAGCCGCATGCTCCACCATCTGGTCGGCGAGTTGCGGCCATTGGTGCGCGAGAGCTTGGTGTGGAGTGCCCCGGCGGGGATGGTGCTGGCCGGACTGTTCCTGCTGGGTGAGTTGCGCTTCCTCCAGGCGTTGGCCGGATGGCTGATCTGTGCCGCCGTCGCCGCTTGGCTGGCGCAGAGCCGACTGCGCGAACTCGAGATGATCGCCGCCTGGATCGAGAGTTTGCCCCAACAGCAGGAACGACCCCGCTTCGGTGACGCGGAAGGGGCCCTGTCCAGTCGGCTGCTGCGGCCTGTGGGTGAGCTGGCGCGGCAGCTTCGGCGGCAATCTGGACGCATGGCGGCACAGCAGCGCATGCTGGCCACGATCATCGAGGCGATGCCTGATCCTATCCTCGTGGTCGATCAGGGGCAGATGGTCATGCAGGCCAATGCGTCGGCGCGGCGCAGCTTCGACGCACCAGTGCCGCCGGTGCCGCTACCGCGTGTGCTGCGCGACCCAGGGGTTCTAGCCGCTGTCAGCGGCGCATTGACCGGTACGACCGCCAGTGGAGTCAACTTCAGCCCGACGCATGATCGGGCCAAGCAGTTCAATGCCCGGGTGGAGCCAGTCGACCTGGGTGAAGGCGGCAAAGGTGTACTGATAGCGCTGCGGGAACAGACCGAGCAGGTCATGATCGAGCGCATGCGGTCCGACTTCGTGGCCAACGCCAGCCATGAGATCAGGACACCGCTGGCCTCGATTCAGGGCTTCATCGAGACACTCCGCGGGCCAGCCAAGCACGATCCAAAGGCCAGGGAGACCTTTCTCGAGATCATGGCCGAGGAAGCCGAGAGAATGTCGCGCTTAGTCGACGACCTTCTGTCGCTGTCTCGGGTGGAGTTGGCAGCGCTGCAGCCGCCGCGCGAGCGCTGCGATCCCCGCGAGGCCATCCTGTACGCCATCGATCGCACCCAACCCGCAGCAGAACGCAACCGTGTGGAACTGGCGGTGTCATTGCCATCCAGCCTGCCGGCAATCGTCGGCGATCCCAATCAGCTGCATCAGCTGTTCGTCAACCTAGTCGACAATGCGATCAAGTACGGCGGCGAAAACAATACGGTCCGGATCGAAGGCTCTACCGTTGTGAGCGCGCCTGCCGATTCTGGAGCAGCAGCTGGCAGAGCCTGCATACGAGTGGATGTGACGGATCAGGGTCCGGGTATCGCCAAGGAACATCTGCCGCGCCTCACCGAGCGCTTCTATCGGATCGAAGGGGGAAGGACCCGACGGCTGGGCGGCACCGGGCTCGGGCTGGCCATCGTCAAGCACATCCTTCGCCGCCATCAGGGCCACCTGGCGATCAGGAGCGAGCCCGGTGCCGGGAGCACATTCTCGGTCTTTCTCCCATTGGCGACATCCGACGAGCCACCGGTCACTAATCTGTCATGATACGCGCATAAAAGCGGCATCCGGTATTGCGATGGATCGGCGCTAGTACGCAGGTTCTTTGTTGGAGGAATCATGAATCGTCTGCTTATCACCGCCGCCGTCGGGGCGCTGGTCGTTGCTGGCGGCGCCGCCCAGGCTCGCGATCAGATCCGAATCGTCGGCTCGTCGACCGTCTTCCCATTCTCGACGGCGGTGGCCGAGCAGTTCGGCAAGAAGTCCGGACTAAAAACGCCGGTCGTCGAGAGCACCGGCACGGGCGGCGGGCTGAAGCTGTTCTGCGGCGGTCTCGGCGAGGATACCCCGGACATCACCAACGCCTCACGGCAGATCAAGAAGTCCGAGATGGAGGCCTGTGCCAAGTCCGGCGTGACCGAGATCACGGAGGTCCAGATCGGCTTCGACGGCATCGTGCTGGCCAACAGCAAGAAGCACGCACCGTATGCGTTGTCCGAACAGGAAATCTGGCTCGCACTGGCCAAGGATATACCGGTCGACGGCAAGCTGGCGCCCAACCCGAATACCACCTGGAACCAGATCAACCCGGCCCTGCCGGCCGAGAAGATTGAGGTTCTCGGTCCGCCCCCGACCTCGGGC
>JAPJRA010000233.1:0-4065 GCA_030824835.1 Geminicoccaceae bacterium
GCCGATGGCCGCCATCCTGCTGGCGGCCATCGGCAGCTCGCTGATCTTCCTCAGCGTCTCGCCCTACTGGATCCGTGCCGTGCAGGGCGTGCTGATCCTGATCACGGTGCTGGCCGATCTGTGGCGGCGCCGCCGCCAGGGGGTCCGCTGATGGCCGCCGTCAAGCCCGCGGCTCCCGCACTGCCCGCGTTCCGGTTCGGCCAGGAGGCGGTGCTGGCGGCGATCCTGGTCCTGGCCCTGGTCATCATGGCCTTCACCAGCGAGCAGTTCTTCACCGTCGACAACCTGCTCAACCAGGCGCGGCTCGCGACCGAGGTCGGGCTGGTGGCGCTGCCGATGACCTACATCATCATCACCGGCGGCATCGACCTGTCGGCGGGCTCGACGCTCGGCCTGTGCGCCATCATGCTGGGCGTCCTGTGGAAGAATTTCGGCCTGCCGCTGGAGCTGGCCATCGCCCTGACGCTGGTGATCGGCGCGCTGGCCGGGCTGGTCAACGGCTGGATCATCACCCGCGTCGGCGTCCCGCCGCTGATCGCGACGCTGGCGACGCTGGCCCTCTATCGCGGCCTCGCCGAGGGCATCAGCCAGGCGCGCTCGGTGCGGGGCTACCCCGACTGGTTCTTCGTCCTGGGCCAGGGGGAGCTCGCCGGAATTCCGACCCAGCTCTGGTTCCTGGCGGTGCTCATACTTCTGTTCGGCGTGGCACTGGCGCGCACCAGCTTCGGCCGGACGCTCTACGCCATCGGCAACAACGAGACCGCCTCGCGCTTCTCCGGCCTGCCGGTCGACCGCGCGAAGCTGCTCATCTACGGATTGAGCGGACTCATGTCCGGTCTCGCCGCGTGGATCTTCGTCAGCCGGGTCAGCACCACCCGCTCCGACATGGGCACCGGGCTCGAGCTCGACGTCATCGCGGCCGTCGTGCTGGGCGGCACCTCGATCTTCGGCGGCACGGGCTCGATCCTGGGCACCGTGCTCGGCGTCGCCCTGGTCCAGGTGCTCAAGAACGGGCTGGCCCTGACGGGGGTCAAGGGCGATGCCACCATCGTCGTCATCGGCGCCGTGCTGATCCTCTCGATCCTGATCACCAACTGGGCGCAACGACGCGGTGGAGGAGAGGGATAGGCTCGCCGATTGGCGGAACAAGAGGAGAACAATAACGCGTATAAGTTGAATAAATCTATGGATTTCGGCGCGCGGTCGGCTCATATACAACCGCAGATAGGAAAACTATATCTGCGGGGGCCAACAGCATGCCGTCAGGATCGTCGATCAGCTTGGGGTGGAGGCGCCCACGGGCCGTGGCGCCTCGAATTGGGCTCGGCATTCTCGCCGGTGCGTTGATGTCGGTGCTGGGCGTGGCGCCTGCCCGCGCCGAGGCGCCGGGGTCGGCGACGGTGGCGACCTCCCGCTGCATCAGGACGCCGGCCGAGTACATGACGGCCTTCACCTACTGCATGCCGATCACCTGCGTCAGCCCGGACCTCTACGCCACGGTGATGGTGGGGCCGCCCGACGCCCAGCCCGACATCTACCCGCACGGCTTCCAATGGGCGTGGACCAGCGGCAGCGAGAACCTGAAGACCTACGCCGACTGGCATCGGTCGGCCTGTCGTAACCCGGCCAGGGGACCCGCCGTCTCGAACAGGATTCTTCTCTATGTGGGGTTCAGCCAGGAGACCATCGACAGCTGGGTGAAGGGCGAGGAGCTGAACCTGGCGGTGATGGACCTGAGCCAGGACCGGTCGCTGTTCGTGCCGACGACCGCCGCATGGTTCGAAGCGTTCGAGCGCAAGTACGGCCTGACCATTCCACTGGACACGCAGACGGCGCTGACACTGGGGCTCGGCAACCAGCCAGGCCGGAGCACGATGCCACTGGACCCGAATCGGACCTTCGCCGAGATAACCGGCTGCAGTCTCAAAGGTGCTGCGAAATGCACCGACGAGCCGGTAGCGTCGTGCAGCCGCAGCTACCGCAACATGGCAAGAGCGCTGGCGCCACTCAGTCCCTATGGGGGCAGCACGACCAAGCAATGCGTCGAAGAATTCAAGCAACGTCTCGGCGGCAGGCCGGCCGATGCGGCTGAAACGCGGGCGATGTTGTACTACTGCCAAGACGTCAACGCCTGCAACACCGGCCTGGGCTACGGCTACAACCCCCGCTTCCCTGCCGCTGGGGGACCGCCCGCGACACATTTCACCGGCCCGGAGTTCGTGCTGAACAACCAGCCGCGCAGCAAGGTCGGCGCCGTGCTGACCCGTCTGCCAACCATTCCCAAGTAGCTGGCTGGCTAGCCCCGACCGACCTCGCCATCGTCTGTCCGACACCCATCGATGCCGCCCGGCAAAAGGGTGGCGCCGGCTCGACGATGGCGAGGCGTGCTTGTTCCCCGACAGAGAAAGAAAATAATGCATATTGACTCGATAGGGAATTATCCGTTCTAAAAGCTCTGCCTTTGGCGGAGATCATGATGCAACGACGCGACCTTCTTTGGCTGGCGGGCCTCGCGGCGCCCGGCCTCTGCCTCACGCTGCCGGCGCTGGCGAGCGAACGCGAGCTGCGGATCGGCATCCAGAAATACGGCTCGCTGGTGGTGCTCAAGGAGCGCCAGCTCCTGGAACAGCGGCTCGGGCCGCAAGGCTGGACCGTGACCTGGACCGAGTTTCCGGGTGGCCCGCAATTGCTCGAGGCCATGAACGTGGGGGCCATCGACATCGGCACCACCGGGGAGGCGCCGCCGGTCTTTGCCCAGGCGGCCGGTGCGCCGCTGCTCTATATCGGCTACGAGCCCCCGGCCCCGCAAGGCGAGGCGATCCTGGTGCCGAAGGATTCGCCGATCACCGACGTCGCCGGACTGAAGGGGCGCAAGGTGGCCCTGAACAAGGGCTCTAACGTCCACTATCTCCTGGTTCGCGCGCTGGAAGCGGCCAACCTCGCCTATACCGACATCGAGCCGGTCTACCTGCCGCCCGCCGATGCCAGGGCCGCGTTCGAGCGCGGCTCCGTGGACGCATGGGTCATCTGGGACCCGTTCATGGCCGCGGCCCAGGCGGCCACCGACGCCCGCACGTTGGCCGACGGCACCGGCCTCGTGAGGAACCATCAGTTCTATCTGGCGTCGCAGGCCTTCGCCGAACGCGAGCCCGGCATCGTCCAGGCGCTCCTGGCGGATCTGCAAACGGTGGACAGGTGGGCTGCGGAAAATGTCGACGAGGTAGCAGCACTGCTGGCGCCCCGGATGGGCATACCGGCACCGGTCTTGAAGGTGGCGCTCGGGCGGATGGGCTACGGCGTGCAGCCGCTCGACACCGACGTGGTGGCGGAGCAGCAGCAGATCGCCGACGTCTTCCACGCGCTGCAACTGCTGCCGAGGCCGATCGTGGTCAAGGATGCCGTCTGGAAGGCGGGCGCATGAGCGGCATCACCGATACCGACGTCCTCTGGTTCCTGCCGACCCATGGCGACGGCCGCTACCTCGGCACCAGCCACGGTGCCCGCGAGGTTGACCTCGCCTATCTGCGCCAGGTGGCGCAGGCCGCCGACGATCTGGGCTACTACGGGGTCCTGCTACCGACCGGCCGGTCCTGCGAGGACAGCTGGGTGGTGGCGTCGGCCCTGGCGCCGCTCACCCGGCGCCTGCGATTCCTCGTCGCCGTCCGCCCGGGGCTGCAGACTCCGGCCGTCGCCGCGCGCATGGCGGCGACGCTGGACCGTATTTCCGGGGGACGCCTGCTGATTAACGTCGTCACCGGGGGCGACCCGGTCGAGCTCAAGGGCGACGGCGTCTTTCTCGACCATGGCGCCCGCTACGAGGTGACCGACGAGTTCCTGCGCATCTGGCGCGCCCTTCTCTCGGGCGAGACTGTCTCCCGCGAGGGCGAGCATCTCCGGATCGAGGGCGGACAACTGTTCTTTCCGCCGGTGCAGCGCCCATACCCGCCGCTTTGGTTCGGCGGTTCGTCGGGTCCGGGCATCGAGATCGCTGCCGAGCAGATCGATACCTACCTGACCTGGGGCGAGCCCGTCGCCGACGTCGCGGCGAAGATCGCCCAGGCCCGC
>JAPJRA010000233.1:4075-6351 GCA_030824835.1 Geminicoccaceae bacterium
GACCGCCGCCCGCCGCGGGCGCCGGCTGCGCTTCGGCATCCGGCTGCACGTGATCGTGCGCGAGACCGCAGCGGAGGCGTGGGCTGCGGCGGATCGGCTGATCGCCCACGTGGACGACGAGAGCGTGGCCAAGGCACAGGCCGTCTTCGCCCGGATGGATTCCGTCGGCCAGCAGCGCATGAGCCGCCTGCATGCCGGCCGCCGCGACAAGCTCGAGATCAGCCCCAACCTCTGGGCCGGCGTGGGCCTGGTGCGGGGCGGTGCAGGGACGGCACTGGTCGGTGATCCGGAGACCGTGGCGCTACGGATGAAAGAGTATATGGCGCTCGGCATCGACGCCTTCATCCTCTCCGGCTACCCTCATCTTGAGGAATGCTACCGCTTCGCCGAGCTCGTCTTCCCGCTGCTGCCGCTCAAGGCGACGACAGGACGACCCGCACGCAGTGTCCGCAACGCGGGGCCATTCGGCGAGATCATCGCCAACGAGGTGCTGCCGACGCGCCAGGCCGGGGCGGCGTCGTGAGCCACCGCCTGGGCTACCTCGCCCCCTGGTGTCTGCCGGTGGCGCTCATTCTGGTCTGGGAGCTCGCCGCCCAGGCGGGCTGGTTGTCCGCTCGGGTCTTGCCGGCCCCCAGCGCCACGGCGATGGCGTTCTGGGACACGCTGCGCAGCGGCGTTCTGGCCCACCATGTCTGGATCAGCACCCAGCGGGCCATCATCGGCCTCGCCATTGGCGGCTTCCTCGGCTTCGCCCTGGGCCTGCTGAACGGCGTATTCCCGATCGCCGAGCAGCTCCTCGATTCCTCGCTGCAGATGCTGCGCAACATACCGCATCTGGCGATCATCCCGCTGGTGATCCTGTGGTTCGGCATCGACGAGGAGGCCAAGATCTTCCTCGTCGCGGCCGGCGTGCTGTTCCCGATCTACCTCAACACGTTCCACGGCATCCGTCAGGTCGACCGCGCGCTGCTGGAAATGGCCCGCTCCTACGGGCTCGGCCCGTGGGCGTTGTTCAGTCGGGTGATCCTGCCGGGTGCGCTGCCGTCCATCCTCGTCGGTCTGCGCTACGCGCTGGGGATCATGTGGCTGACGTTGATCGTCGCCGAGACGATCTCGTCCTCCTCGGGCATCGGCTACATGACCATGAACGCACGCGAGTTCCTGCAGACCGAGGTCGTGCTGCTGCGTATCGTCGTCTACGCGGTCCTGGGCAAGGTCGCCGACATGCTGACCCGCCGGCTCGAGCACAGCTGCCTCGCCTGGCATCCTGCCTACCAGAGCGGAGGGGCCGCGCCATGAGTGCCGCGCTCGAACTCATCGACCGCCCCCGGCGCGCCATCGCCACGGTCGTAGCGGAGCCGCCCACGAACGGTCTGGCGGTCCGGCTTGCCGGGGTCGAGAAGCGCTTCGGCGACCGGGCCGTCCTGCGCGGAATTGATCTCGACATCCGGGCTGGTCATTTCGTGGCCATCGTCGGCCGCTCCGGCGGCGGCAAGAGCACGCTGCTGCGCCTGCTGGCCGGCCTCGACACGGCGTCCGGCGGCGAGGTGCTGCTGGACGGGCGTGGCTTCTCGGGCTTGCCGGCGGGCGTGCGCATGCTGTTCCAGGACGCCCGGCTGCTGCCCTGGCAGCGCGTCATCGACAATGTCGGCATCGCGCGTGGGCCCGGCTGGCGCGAGCGTGCCGCCGCGGTGCTGGCGGATGTGGGTCTGCACGACCGCGGTGGCGAGTGGCCGGCGGTGCTGTCCGGCGGGCAACGGCAGCGCGTGGCGCTGGCGCGCGCGCTCGTCAGTCGCCCGCGCCTCCTGCTGCTGGATGAGCCGTTCGGTGCCCTCGATGCGCTGACCCGGATGGAAATGCATGCTCTTCTGGCACGGATCTGCGCCCGGGAACGCTTCACCACGGTGCTGATCACCCACGACGTCGTCGAAGCGGTGACGCTGGCCGACCGCGTGCTCGTCCTGAAGGAAGGTCGAATCGCCCTCGACCTGCCGGTGGACGCGGCGCGGCCCAGGCAGCCCGACGACAACCGCGTCCTGCAGCTCGAGCGACGCGTGCTGGCGGCCGTCTGATACCGGCGCCACCGGGAAATAGCCGGATACTTCATCGCACAAGCGCGTCCGCTGCCCGTCGCGGGTTCGGGGCGCCTGGAGAGACCGATGTCGAAAGAGTTGAGTGCGGCCGTCCGCGGACAGCCGCGGTGGCCGGTGCGACTTGTGCATCGCGTGCGGCCGCTGCGCGCATGACGGGCCAAGTCGGGATGCCGCGGGTGGTGA
>JAPJRA010000234.1 GCA_030824835.1 Geminicoccaceae bacterium
ACTGCTTCACGGTCTCGACGACCTTGGGCATCCGGGTCATGCCGCCGACCAGGATGACCTCGCTGATGTCGCCGGCCTTGAGGCCCGCGTCCTGAAGCGCCTTCTTGCAGGGCTCCACCGTCTTCGCGATCAGATCCTCGACCAGCTGCTCGAGCTTGGCGCGGGTGATCTTCATCGTCAGATGCTTGGGACCCGAGGCATCGGCCGTGATGAACGGCAGGTTGATCTCGGTCTGCATCGTCGAGGACAGCTCGATCTTCGCCTTCTCGGCCGCCTCCTTCAGGCGCTGAAGCGCCAGACGGTCGTTGCGCAGATCGATCCGGTGCTCCTTTTTGAACTCATCGGCCATATAGTCGATGATGCGCTTGTCGAAGTCCTCGCCGCCGAGGAAGGTGTCGCCGTTGGTCGACTTCACCTCGAACACGCCGTCGCCGATCTCGAGCACCGAGACGTCGAACGTGCCGCCACCCAGGTCGTAGACCGCGATCGTCTGGTTCTGGCCCTTGTCCATGCCGTAGGCGAGGGCAGCCGCGGTCGGCTCGTTGATGATCCGGACCACTTCGAGGCCGGCGATCTGCCCTGCGTCCTTGGTCGCCTGGCGCTGGCTGTCGTTGAAGTAGGCCGGAACGGTGATGACCGCCTTCTCGACCGGCATGCCGAGATAGCGCTCGGCCGTCTGCTTCATCTTCTTGAGGATCTCGGCGCTGATCTGCGCCGGCGCCTTCTTCTCGTCGCGTACCTGGACCCACGCGTCGCCGTTGTCGGCCTTGACGATCTTGTAGGACACCATGTCCATGTCCTTGCGGACGACTGGGTCCTCGAACCGACGGCCGATCAGCCGCTTGACCGCGAACAGCGTGTTCTCGGGATTGGTCACCGCCTGCCGCTTCGCCGGCATGCCGACCAGAACCTCGCCGTCCTCCGTGTAAGCCACCATCGAGGGGGTCGTACGCATGCCCTCCTCGTTCTCGATCACGCGAACATTCTTGCCTTCCATGATGGCAACGCAGCTGTTCGTCGTGCCGAGATCGATACCAATGATCTTGCTCATTCCAACCTCTCGCGAGAGACGCGAAAAAACCTCGTCCAGGGGAGGGCGCAGCCGGCGAGGGGGAACTCGGACCGGTAGCAGGCAGCGGAGCGCCCCGCGTGCCACGCATATAAGAACCGCTACAGGCCCCTGCAACGGCGGGGCCGGCTACGAAACGCAGGCGGGGCCCCCGCCGCAGGGCGCGGCGGCCTGGATCAGCCGGGGCGCTGCGCGAGCTCGGCGATCCGGCCGCTGACGGTTTCCAGCACATCGGCCAGCAGGCTCTCGTCCTCGGCCTCCACCATCACCCGGATGAGCGGCTCGGTGCCGGAGGCCCGTACCAGCAGCCGGCCTTGGCCGTGCAGCCGTGCCTGCTCCCGGTCGAGCAGGCCGACGATCTCCGGAGCGCCCAGATCCAGCCGTTGTTGCGTCCGAACGTTGCGCAGGCGCTGTGGTACCGGCGTGAACACGCGGGTGACCTCCGACGCTGGCCGATCCTGCCGGCGGAGCACCGCCAGCACCTGCAGCGCCGCCAGCAGACCGTCGCCGGTGGTGGCAAAGTCGGAGAGAATGATGTGCCCCGACTGCTCCCCACCGACATTGCAGCCGTCGGCCCGCATCCGCTCGACGACGTAGCGGTCGCCGACCTTGGTCCGCAGCAGCGGCAGCCCCAGCCCCGCCAGATGCTTCTCCAGCCCGAGATTGGACATGACCGTCGCCACCACGGCGTCGCCACGCAAGCGCTGGTCAGCCTGCCAGCTGGCGGCAATCAGCCCCAACGCCTGGTCTCCATCGATCAGGTTGCCGCGCTCGTCGACGAGCACGATGCGGTCCGCGTCACCGTCCAGCGCCACGCCCAGGTCGGCGCCTTCGGCCAGCACCGTCTCCCGCAGCCGCCCGGGCTCGTTGGAGCCGCAACCGTCGTTGATGTTCAGACCGTTGGGGGTGGTACCCAGCCGAATCACCTCGGCGCCGAGCTCGAAGAACAGGTCGGCAGCCAGGTGGTAGGCGGCGCCGTTGGCGCTGTCGCAGACGATCTTCAGCCCCTTGAGGGTCAGCCCCTTGGGAAAGCTGCTCTTGAGGTTCTCGATGTAACGGCCGCGGGCATCGTCGATCCGCTTGGCTCGCCCGAGATCGGCGGGGCCGGCCAGGCCGTTGGCCGAGCTTGCCGCCATCAGCTCCTCGATCTCGATCTCGATGGCATCGGAGAGCTTGAAGCCGTCCGGGCCGAACAGCTTGATCCCGTTGTCGTGGTAAGGATTGTGCGACGCCGAGATCATCACGCCCAGATCGGCGCGCAACGAGCGGGTCAGGAAGGCCACCGCCGGCGTCGGCATAGGCCCCACCAGCATCACGTCCATGCCAGCTGAGACGAAGCCGGAGGTGAGCGCCGGCTCGAGCATGTAGCCGGAGAGGCGCGTATCCTTGCCGATCACCACCCGGTGGCGGTGCGCGCCACGCTGAAAAAGCCGGCCGGCGGCCTTGCCAAGAGACAGCGCGACCTCGGCCGTCATCGGATGAGTATTGGCCAGACCCCGCACGCCGTCGGTACCGAAAAGCCGCCGCTCCATTCGTCACTCCTACCAATCAGTCGCAGAACTCTATGCCACAATAATGGCGCCCACGGACGATGGGGAACTACCAGCATACTCGATGATGTGTTCCGGCATTCGCCCTCTTGTCCTGTCGACATTCCCCACGCACGCTGCGGTAATGACCGAGGATGACGTTTCCACGCCTGACCCGCCCCGCGCCCAGGACTCGCGCGGGCGGCAGCGCAGGGACGGCGGCAGCCACCGCCCAGCCAGCTACGCGCCGACGGTGGCGCGCCTGAGGCGTGGGTTGCCGGCACTGCCGGCGGAGCGGCGCAGCCGCGCCAGGGTTGGTGTCGACACATGGCGGGGCGTCCTGCTCGACATCGGGCGCTAGCCGCCGGCGAAACCCTGCAGCACGTTGACGGTGTTGATGCCGATCTGCTCGACGGCGTAACCGCCCTCCATCACGAACAGGGTGGGAAGTCTCAGCTTGGCGATGCGGTCGCCATAGGTGGTGAAGTCGTCGCTCCGCAGCCTGAACTTCGAGATCGGGTCGGCCTCGTAGGTGTCCACACCCAGCGACACCAGCAGCACGTCCGGAGCGTAATCGGCCAGTCGGGCGCAGGCATCCTCGAGCGCTTGGGCCCAGTCGGCGAAGCCCGTGCCCCCCGGTAGCGGATAGTTCTTGTTGTAGCCCTCACCAGCGCCGATGCCGACCTCGTCGGCCCAGCCGAGAAAGAACGGGAATTCCTCCCGCGGATCGCCGTGCAGCGAAAGGAACAGCACGTCGGGGCGGTCGTAGAACATGGCCTGGGTGCCGTTGCCGTGGTGGTAGTCCACGTCGAGGACCGCCACACGCTCCGCCCCGCCATCGATCAGGAATTGCGCGGCGATCGCGGCGTTGTTGAGAAAGCAGTAGCCGCCATAGAGATCGGCCGCCGCATGGTGCCCGGGCGGGCGGCAGAGGGCGAACACCGCGGGCTCGGTGCCTTCGGCCAGCAGCTTGGCCGCGGTGAGCGCGACATCGGCGCTGGACCGGGCCGCGGCCCAGGTGCCGGCGGTGATCGGCGTGCCAGCATCGAAGCTGTAATAGCCCATCTGCCCGTCGATCCGCTCCGGGCGAACCTGGCGCAGCTGCCGGGTCGGCCATACCCACGGCAGCGCATCGTCGGTCCGCCCGGTGGCGGTCCACTGCTCCCAGGCCGTCTCCAGGAACCTGACGAAGTCCGCCGTGTGCACCCGCTCGACGGGCCCCCGCGGGAACGGCTGCGGCGGCAGGATCGGGCCGAGCCCGACCTCCAGGACGCGGTCGCGGATCAGATACGCCCGCCGCGGCATCTCGAAGCAAGGCAGCAGCTTGCCGTCCACCAGCTCGACCTTGCCGTCCTGCAAAGCGTGATCCTCGGAGTACACGGTCAGCATGGGCACGGCTCCCAAGGCCAATTGCACGGCAAGCGCGGCACGGAGGTGGCGCCACGCGCTACCGGGTCAGCCTCAGCGCCATCAGCGCCATGTCGGCCAAGTCGGTAACCCTGGCAATATACGGGTCGGGTAGCGCAAGAACCGCGTCACGATCGCCCAGGGCCGCGCGTTCCAGCACCGTGACGAAGCGGTTCAGGCGGCGTCGGTGCACGCCGCACAGCTCCTGCAATGGATCGGTGACGAGGCCGATGAAGGTCGCCGTCAGCGCGAAGCAGACCATGGCCGCCACCGTCGTGCATATGGTCCGTGCCCAGCTGGCATCGGCCGGGAACCAGCCGAAATAGATGGCCCCGGCCCACGGCCCGAGCCAGAACCCGGCGATGGCCTCCTCCTGCGCCATGTGCCTGGCCAGCAGCGGCCCCAGCGAGATGGCGCTGGGCGTGAGTGCGTGCACCAGCACCAGGCCCACTGTGATGGCGGTGACCGCGGCGGCGAGCTCGGCCACGGCGTTGCGGGCCGAGAGATATTCCGCGATCAGATGGCGGGCGCGCTCACGCCATTGCGGCACTGACGCCGTCTCGGCCGCACCCAGCAGCTCGTTCAGCACGAGGTCGGCCACGCGCTGCGATACCCGGGTCTCGACAAACAGCTCGCGGCGCGCAAGTGCCGTCCCCAGGCTGAGCAGCCCGAACACGCGGCAGAGCAGGGCGCCCAGACGCAGGGCGAACGCCGGCGCCACCAGCAGCACGTTGAGCGGCGCCAGCAGCAGGTCGAGGCCCAGGGCATGCCGATGCAGCCGCAGCGTGCCGGCGAGACGGAAATGCCGGGCAGTGAATGCGGGAATGCGCGCCCGGCACGTCGCGAAGTAGGCCGGCACCGCTCCGCCGTCAGCTTCAGCTACGGGGCGCCCGGCGGTCATGCGCCTGCCGCGCGCGCCAGCGCCGGTGCAGCAAGGGCCTCCTCCAGGAACTCCGCCAGCCGCACCGCGGCCGGGCTCAGGCGGCCGCGGGCGCGATGCAGCGCGATCTCGGCCACGGGCAGCTCCGGCAGTCCCTGGCCACGATCGAGCCGGCGCAACCCGGGCTCTGCGGTGCCGGCCTTGCCGACACCGATCGCGAGTCCGGCCGCAATCGCGGCCTCGACCGCGCCCAGGCTGGCACTCTCGTAGACCAACCGCCAGGGTTTGCCGGCGCCGTCGAGGGCGGCCATCGCCCAGGCGCGGAACAGGCAGCCGACCGGGTACAGGGCCAGCGGCAGCACGGCCGCACGCTCCGGCATGTCATCGGGCGGGCCGATCCAGATCGCCCGCTCCCGCCGCAGCACCTGGCCGCCGGAGGTCCCGGCGAGATGCATGGCCAGCACCAGGTCGAGATCGCGGCCCAGGCGCGGCAGCATCGCCCCGGTCAGCCCGGTCTCCACTTCCAGCCGCACATCCGCCGACCGGCGCTGGAACTGCCGCAGCAAGGGCGGCAAAATCCGGGTTGCGTAATCGTCCATCACCCCGAGGCGCACCGTGCCGCCGAGCGGGGTCCGGGCAAACGCCGCGGCGGCTTCGTCCGCCAGTCCAAGCATACGCCGTGCGAAGCCGCAGAAGACCTCGCCCTCCGGCGTGAGCCGCACGATTCGGCCGGCACGCGTGAACAGCGTCCGCCCCACCCGAGCCTCGAGCTTCTGGACCTGCACGCTCACCGCCGACTGGGTCCGGTTCAGCGCCGCCGCCGCGCGCGTGAAGCCGCCATGCTCGGCCACCCCGAGAAACGCCCGCAGCAGTTCGGTGTCGACATCCATACATCTCATTATTGGCAATTGCGATGGAACACACAACGATTATGCGGTTCTGCGATCGAGACGGTCGCCGTAACCTCGGCGCGACGCTATTCGAGGACAGGTTGCATGCGCCGTGAGTTTCTGGGAATTGCCGCAGCCCTGCTGTCGAGTTGCCTGGGCGGCATTTCCGTCGTCGCGACACGCCATACGGTCGTCGAGCTCGACCCGCTGACGCTGGCCCTGCTGCGCTACGGTATCGGTGGGCTCTGCCTCGGCGCCCTGTTCTTATGGCTGCGGCTGCCGGTGGTGGAGCGTCGGCATCGCGTGCGCATTGCCCTGCTCGGTGCGCTCTTCTTTGCCGCCTTTCCGGTCCTGTTCAACCTCGCACTGGCCTGGACCACCGCAGCCCGTGGGGCCCTGTCCCTGACGACGTTGCCGTTGCTGACCTTGCTGCTGGCCGCGGCGATGAGGGCCGAGCCGCTGACCGCGCGCAAGCTCGCCGGCGTGCTGCTGGCCATCGCCGGCATAGCCCTGGCCAGATCACCGCCGAGGGCCAGGGCTATGC
>JAPJRA010000235.1 GCA_030824835.1 Geminicoccaceae bacterium
TGCGCGTGGTCACTCGCACCGAGGGGCGGTCAGCGGACACTCAACGGCGGGCCGCCGACGCCGGAATGGAGAGCACCGACCTTGCCGGGCTCGCCGCCGCGGACATCATCCTGTCCATCGTGCCGCCGAGCCTCGCCCTCAAGACGGCGACGATGTTGGCGCCACATCTCGACCGAAAGGCGCCACCCATCTACGTCGACTGCAATGCGGTGAGCCCCAGGACCACCGAGGAGGTCGCCGGCGTGATCGCGGCGGCGTCCGGCATCTTCGTCGATGGCAGCATCATCGGCGCGCCACCGGCCGCCGATGGCCGCATGCCCAAGCTCTATGTCTCCGGCTCGGACGCGGCTCGGGTCGAGGTCCTGGCGCACCATGGGCTGGACATCCGCCGGCTCGATGGCGCGGTCGGAACGGCGTCCGCGCTCAAGATGGCTTATGGCGGCTTGACCAAGGGGCTGACCGGGATCGCCGCCGCGCTGATTTTGGCGGCCGATCGCGCCGGCGTCGGTGACGCTCTGCGCGAGGAGATGGCCGACAGCCAACCGGCGCTCCTCGCCCGCGCACGAAGCGCCATCCCCGACATGCTTCCCAAGGCCTACCGGTGGACAGCCGAAATGAGTCATGTCGCCGCCTTCGTGGGCGAGCGACCCGAGGCCGCCGTCTGGGACGCGCTCGGCGCCTTCTATGCAGCGATCGCTGCGGACCTGGAGCAGGGCAGCGGTGAGGTCGAGCGTCTGCGGCGGTTCCTTTGAAGATGGCAGGAACCGGTACAGCGACGTCGCGGCGAGCCGGTGCGCGATCCGCTGGCGTGGGGCTCAGTACCGGGTACCATTAACGCCTGGGGCTCAGTACCGGGTACCATTAACGCCTGGTAACAATTTTCATCAGCCCGCACAGCGCCTGCGCCGCCTCGTCCGACACGTGGCCCTCGCGCACGTCCTCCTGCCTGCCGCGGCGATTGACCGATCATCGAGCCAGGGCCAAGCTTCCGGCCAATGCCGCGGCGCCGTCCGCCCGGCCCAACAGGGAGGTCGGGAGATGCGGCAGCGCTGGCTGGTGGTGGGTGCTCTGGCCGTGGGACTCGGCGCGGCGGGTGCTGCGGCCGCCGAGGACGCGGCGACGCCCGCGGAGGTGGTGGCCAAGGTGCGTGCGGCGGCGGCGCTGCTGGCCGAGAAAGGCCAGGCGGGGCTGGCGGTGATCGGGGAGCGGCACGGGCCGTTCGTGTTCAAGGACAGCTACGTGTTCGCCTCGGACTGCGGCAAGGGGGTGATCCTGGCGCACCCGATCCAGCCCGGGCGCAACGGGCAGCCGATCGCGGCCGGGCCACCCTATGGTGGCGTCAGCGCCGAGGACCGGGCCAAGGAGCAGTGCGCCGTGGGCACGGCGCCGGGCGGCGGCTGGTGGGCCTATCCGTTCCCCAAGCCCGGTGCCTCCGAGCCGTCGCGCAAGGTCAGCTATCTGGTCCCGGTGCCGGGCACGAGCTGGATCGTCGGCGCCGGGGTGTACGACGAGACCGACACGATCGAGGCGCTGACGCGGATCTCCGACGCGGCGCGGTGACCGGCCGGCTGCGTTGGCGCCCAGGAAGCATGGTACGGCCGGCGCCTCGCCATCGACGGAACCTGCCGTCCCCGCCGGCGCACGGCAGCCGGGCAGCGTCGCGGCGCGGCTGCGGCCCGCGTGCAGGGTGCGTCAGCCCGAAACGGCACCAACCGATCAGCATTGACTTATCAATGAGTCGACGCTAATGGGTCTTCCATGATCCCGACCGCCCCCCTCGACGCCGTCATGCGCACGCTGGCCGACCCCACCAGGCGGGCCGTGCTCGAGCGGATCATCCGTGCCGAGGAGATCAGCGTGGTGGACCTGACGCAGGGTAGCGGCGTGACGCAGTCGGCGGTCTCGCAGCATCTGCGCTCGCTGAAGGAGGCGGGGCTGATCGCCGGCCGCGCGCAAGGGCGCAACGTCTTCTACCGCGCCGAGCCGAAGGGGCTTGCGCCGCTGGTCGACTGGCTGAGCCATTATGGCGACTTCTGGCGCGAGCGGTTCGCTGGCCTGCGCACCCTGCTGAAGGACATCGACCCATGAACGACGTCGCATCGTCGCCGGCCACGCAGGACATCGTGGTGGAGGAGGTTCTGCCGCACGCGCCGGAGACGATCTGGCGGGCGCTGACCGACGGCCGGCTCATCGGCCGCTGGCTGATGGCGACGACCGGGTTCGCTGCCGTCCCGGGCACGCCGTTCACGTTCCAGACCAAGCCCGCCGGCGCCTGGGACGGTGTCATCCACTGCCGGGTGCTGGAGGTGATCCCGAACGAGCGCCTCGCCTATGCCTGGCAGGGCGGTGCGGCGGGCAATGTCGGCTACGGCGCGCCGTTGGACACAGTGGTCACCTTCGTCCTGACCAGGGTCCAGGGCGGCACGCGCCTGCGCCTGGTCCATGCCGGCTTCGTCACGCCGAGGAACGATACGGCGTTGCAGAACATGGGTGCCGGCTGGCCCAAGGTGATCGCGAACATCGGCGCCGTTGCCGGCGCGCCGGAGGACTGATCGACGGGACGCGGCCGCGCCGTCGGCGAGCGCGGACCGAGCCCCAACGGGAGAGGACGATGAGCGAGCCTTACACGGGCGGCTGCGCCTGCGGCGCGATCCGCTACCGGATCGCCGCCGAGCCGGTGACGATGGCCGACTGCCAGTGTCGCGACTGCCAGCACATGAGCGGCACCGGGCACGGGTCCTACCTGATCTTCGCGAGCCGGGAGGCAGCAGAGCTCGATGGCGACGTGACGCGGTGGGACGCCGTCGGCGACAGCGGCAACGTCAAGACGCGCGCCTTCTGCCCGACCTGCGGCGCACCGGTCTACCTGATGCTCGCGGCGATGCCGGACATGCTCATCGTGCATGCCGGGAGCCTCGACGATCCGGGCCGCTACGCCCCCCGGGCGGTGACCTACCACGCACGGGGCCACGCCTGGGACCATCTCGATCCGGCCCTGCCCACCTTCGATGCGATGCCGCCGTGAGCTGCCGCTCGACGCGGCAGACGGCATCGGCCTGGACGCTCTGGAAGATCCTGCCCTTCGACGGGGCCAGCCATGATGGCCGTCGGGCTTTGTTCTACATAGTGGTAGAACTGTGAAGAACGGGCCGTGAGCGAGACGGTGGGCCTGCGCGAGGCCAATCAGGACTTTTCAGCGCTGGTGGAGCGGGTGGCGCGCACCGGGCGCGGCGTGCTGGTGACGCGGCGCGGGGTGCGGATCGTGCCGGTGGAGCAGGGCGAGGCCGGGCTGACCGCCGAGCAGGCGGCACTGCTCGAGCGGACGGTGGGCCAGAAGCTTGCCCTGGCGCCGTGGCGGTTCGAGCGCGACGAGCTGCATGAGCGCTGAGCGGCGGCGCTTCGGCCTCGACACCAACATCCTGATCTACGCGATCGAGGCCGGCGCCAGCGAGAAAGGCCGGCGTGCCGAGCTGATCGTGCGGCGGGCGGTGGCGACTCGGCGGTGCGTGCTGTCGCTGCAGAATATCGGGGAGTTCAATGCGGCCTGCGTACGCAAGCGCCGGGCGGCGCCCGAAGCCGCCGCGGCCAGGGCGGGCGACTTCGGGCGACTGTTCACGACGGTGGCCGCGACCATGGACGAGGTGCACCTGGCCCTGGCCGAGGCGGCGTCCGGGCGGTTCTCCTACTGGGATGCGCTCCTGCTCGCGACGCTCGGCCGGGCCGGCTGCGCCGTTCTCCTGAGCGAGGACATGCAGGACGGTGCAGCACTCGCCGGGGTCACCGTACGCGACCCCCTGGCAGGCTGCCGGCTGCCCGACGAGGTCGAGGCGATGCTGGCGAGCTGAGCGGCGGGTCGGGGGATACCGACCGTAGGCACGCGTGTCAGACGTAAAAGCCCAGCAGCGCCAGATCTGCCTTCCCCTGCCGGTTCGCCGAAGCGCGGGCCTCCAGCATCCCCCCGAGCGGCGTCTGGCTGTCCCACCCGTGCAGCTGGTGGAGATCGGTCCAGTCGGTGCCCAGCCGCTTCAGGCCGGCCTCGCAGGCGGCGATCAGATGGCGGCGCGAAAGGCAGGCATCGTTGGGCCCCTCGCCCAGCTTCATGCGCACCTTGGTGGTGATCAGCGCGGCATCGCGCCGGCCGCATCGGTATCCACAGTCTTGGCGAACGCACCGGTGCCGCATTCCATGGCGTTCCCCCTGTCCTGGATCCGCTGCGCCGATTTGGTAGCATGTCACGTGCGGGCGGACCCCGCCGATTCGTGCCGCTGGCATGTGTCATCCGGACTGGACAAGGCCTAGCCCGCAGGATTTACTGCGATCCAAGAAGCACAGGGAGGCAAGGATCGTGAAACGATCCGAGATCAACGGCATCATGCGTGCCGCGGACGCGTTCTTTCGCGGCCAGGGCTTCCACCTGCCCCCGTTCGCCTACTGGTCCCCGCAGGAATGGAAGAAGAAGGGCCCTGAGGTCGCCGAGATCGTCGACCGCCGGCTGGGCTGGGACATCACCGATTTCGGTCGCGGCAAGTTCTGCAAATGTGGTCTTGCCATCTTCACGCTGCGTAACGGCGACCCTGCCGACCTGCCGACCGGCAAAGGCAAGCTCTATGCCGAGAAGATCTTGATGTTCAAGCACGACCAAGTCTGCCCGTTCCACTTCCACTGGCACAAGATGGAAGACATCATCAATCGCGGCGGCGGCGACTTGTACGTGCAGGTCTACAACTCGAATCCAGAGGAAGGCGTCGCCGAGACGCCGGTCACGTTGAGCAAGGACGGCACGAGAACCGTTTTCGACGCGGGCACGCAGATCCGCGTCCAACCCGGCGAGAGCGTCAGCCTGCCGCCGACGGTCTACCACAAGCTGTGGGGCTGGCGGCACGACGTGATGGTCGGCGAGGTCTCGCTGGTCAACGACGACGACACCGATAATCGCTTCCTCGAAGGGGTCCCGCGCTTCGCCGACATCGAGGAGGACGAGGCACCGATGTTTCTCTTGCGCGACGACTACGAGCGCTACTGGGAGGCGAGGCGTTGAGCCGTCACCGGTTCCGCTGGAGCTGAAGGGAGAATCGGGATGCGGCTGTGCTCGGTGACGTCGCTGTTGAAGTTCTACCCGCTGCCGGAGGCGCTCGCGGTGATCGCCGAGGCCGGCTACCAGGGGGTGGAGCTCTGGGGCGGCCTGCCCCACGCCTATACCGACGATTTCTACGAGGACGGCAAGCTCGACCAGGCCACGGTCGACCGCTGCCGGCGCCTGCTCGACGACAGCGGCCTGGAGCCGGTCTCGTTCCTGCCGGAGCAGTGCTTCTACCCGGTCAACTTCCTGATCGAGGAGGCGCCGCCGTTCGACGGGGCGAAGCTGCGCGAGCGCAGCCTCGCCTATTTCGAGCGGGCCATCGACCTGACCGCGGCGCTGGGCATCGCGCGGATGCTGGTCACCACCCCGTTCTGGGGCTGGGCCCGCGACGGCGCCCGGTTCCGCTACGGTGCCGGCAAGGCGATGCCACGCGTCGTCGAGAGCTTCGGGCGGCTGACCCGGCGCGCCGAGCAGCGCGGGGTGACCCTGGTGCTGGAGCCGCTGACCTTTCTCGAGACGACGGCGGTCGAGACGCTGGACGACCTCGTGGCGGTGCTCGACGGGGTCGGCTCGAAGGCGCTGGTCGCCATGCTCGACACCGGCCACATCAACGTCACCGCGCGGGCGCTGGGCAAGGACCCGATCGAGTATTTCCAGGCGCACATCGACCGGCTGGGGCCGCGGCTGCAGCATCTGCACCTGGACGACAATCTGGGCGACGTCGATGCGCATCTGCTGCCGGGCGAGGGTAATTTCGACTTCGTCGCTGCCTACACCGCGCTGAAGCGCGCGGGCTATGCGGGCTGGCTCTCGGCCGAGCTGATGATGTTCGGTGCCAACCCGGTGCCGCCCATGCCGCTGGAGCTGCTGCAGCGCACCCGCGAGCACACGCTGTGGGCGTGGGGTACCTAGACCGGTTTTCGATGACGGGCAGACGCCGCCCGAACCTGCAAGGCGTCCACAACAGGGAGGAACAACATGACCAGAGCGGCACTGCTGGGATCGGTATGTCTTCTGGCCCTGCCCAGCCTGGGCTGGGCCGAGGGCATGGTCACCCGCCATGACGACGGCAGCATCGAGGTCAAGAGCGACGTGGGCGACACGGTCGTGTTCCCGAAGGGTACGTTGGGCTCGCTGATCGAGGATGCCTGGGCCAAGGGCGGCAAGAAGCCGTTCGAGGGCATCACCACCGCCGTCGTCACGCTGAACGCCG
>JAPJRA010000236.1:0-904 GCA_030824835.1 Geminicoccaceae bacterium
CCACAATCGATCACCTGGCCCAGGTCGTGCCGCAAACCGAGTTCCTGAGCTGGCTGCTCTACTACCGTGCCATTCTCGGCCTCGAGCCCGACGCCCGTACCGACCTCAACGACCCGCGCGGCGTGATCGTCAGTCGGGCGCTCACCAACCAGGACCGCACCCTGCGCCTGCCGCTGAATGCCTCCCAGGCGCAGGCCTCCGCGGCTGGCCGCTTCATGGAACGCACTGCCGGTGCAGGCGCCCAGCACATCGCCTTCGCCTGCCGGGACATCACGGCCGCGGCCGCCGCTCTGCCGCCCGCCATCCGTTTACCCGTGCCCGAGAATTACTACGAGGACCTCGAGGCCCGCTTCGGTCTGCCACCGGATGAGGTCGACACCCTGCGCGCCCACTCGATCCTCTACGACCGGATCGGAAGCGGGGAGTTTCTCCACTTTTTTACCCGTAGTCTCAACGGCGTCTTCTTCGAGGTCCTCGAGCGCCGCGGCGGATACGATCGCTACGGCGAAGCCAACGCCGCCGTCCGTCTCGCCTCCCAGGCCATGCTCGACCAGACTCCGTCGGAAACGCTCACCGCCATGCGGGCGACCCTTACATAGGTCGAAGACGATGAGCGTCGCTAGGAGCGGATTACCGCTGCGGCTCTGCACGCCGAACACCTGACCGGGCAACCGCAATCCGCTCGCGTCGCCGATGCTGTCGGACGGCCCTGGCCCAGTGCGCGTCACCGTGCAGAGCGGCCAACATGGGGGGTTACTTCAAGGCCGTCAGCATCGCGTCGGCGCTGTCCTGTCCGAACTGATTGGTAAACTTCGTCCAGACGGGCTTGGTCATCTCGCGGAGCTTGGCGACCTCGGCCTCGGGCAGGGTGGTCACCGCCATCCCCTCGGCCTTGAGCTTATCC
>JAPJRA010000236.1:914-6282 GCA_030824835.1 Geminicoccaceae bacterium
CTTATCCAGGGCATCGGCCGAATAGGCGCGGATGATCTCGCGCTCCGCAATGGTCGCTTCCTGGCCCGCCTTGACGATCAGCTGCTGCTCGTCGGGGGAGAGCTTGTCCCAGAACTTCTTGCTCATCAGCAGCGCCCACACGCTGTAGATGTGGTTGGAGATCACCGTATTGTCCTGGACCTCGTAGAACTTGGAGGCAAGGATGGTCGCCAGTGGATTCTCCTGCCCGTCCACCACACCCTGCTCGAGCGCGGTATAGACCTCCGGAAACGGCATCGGCTGTGCCGAAACGCCGAGTGCGGAGAATGTGTCGATGAACAGCGGGTTCTGAATCACCCGCAGCTTGAGGCCGGCGAAGTCGGCGGCGGTATTGATCGGCCGGCGGCTGTTGGTGACCTGACGGAAGCCGTTCTCCCAGAAGCCAAGCCCGATCAGCCCCTTCTCGGGCAACCTCGCCATGAGCTGCTGACCGAACGGGCCATCCAACAGCGCATCGGCCTGCTCGGCCTTGGTGAACAGAAAGGGCAGGTTGATCAGGCCGAACGGTTCCAGCCCGGCATTGCCGACCAAGGTCGAGGTGTCGGGCACGGTCATCTCGAGCGTGCCACCCTGCAGCGACGAGATCATGGTCACGTCGTTGCCGAGCGTGCCGCCGGTGAACAGCTTGACCTTGAGCTTGCCGTCGCTCCTCTGCTTGACGAGCTCGGCGAACTTCCTCAGCGCTTCCGCTTGGGGGTGATCCTCGTTCAGGCCGATCCCGACCTTGATCGTGCGCTCACTGATGTCCTGCGCCTTGGCGGCAGAGGCCGTCAGCAGGCCGGCGGTGACAATGGCGATCCATGCTGCGAGCTTCATGACTTCCTTCGTGCTTCGCTGACTGACGTTATACGATTTATCCGGCCACGCAGGATGCGGCCCATCTGCTTATGCTTGGTCGATCAATGCGTCGCGTTCACGCTGGCTGGACCAAGCTCAAGTGCTCGACGGTAGGGCGGGGAATAACATGTGTCAATCGGCGGAAGGCGGGCAGTAGCCTGACTCCTGGCTGACTTTGGCGGAAAGGCCAAACAGGCGGTTAATAAAGAACACCCGAGCGCCGCTGGCAGTCGTATCGATACAGAATTTACAAGGAATCGTTCGGATATCTGCATCACCCCGGAGCCGCCGCTCGTTGCCCATGGCATTCGCCTGAAATGGAACTGCCTATTGCCGTCGATCGGATGTGTGAACTTACCATGGTTCATTGCGAGCCGGTTCGTCGGTGCTTGACTTGGGGATGGTCGAGCCGGAGGCCCGGTCCCGACAGGGCATCCAGGCGGCGCTGAAAATAACGCCGGAGGGTTGGATTGGCGTTGGCAAACGGCGAGGTGGGCTTGCGACTTGCTCCCTCAAGGATGCTCCCGGTGCTTTCGCCCAACGGAGGGAAGGTTGTATCGACGCGGCACCGCGGTCGAGGCGCGCTCGACGAAGGTCGGAATCAGGGCTGGTACCGGTGACGGCGTGGTACCGCTCAGGCGTGCCAGGAGTTGGCGCGCCGCTAGATTCCCGATCATCGCATTGTCAACACGCATGGTGGTCAAGGGTGGCTCGATCTGGATCGACATGGCCACATCGTCGAAGCCCGTGATGGAAAGGTCGGCTGGCACGGCCAAGCCCATGGCTCGGGCCTCCAGCAAGGCGCCGATCGCGAGGTAGTCGTTGCCGCAAATGATGGCAGTCGGCTGCGGCGCCGACGCGTTGAGGATCGCCCGCAGATTTTCACGGCCGAAGGCGATGCTCCACGGCCCCTCGCGAAGATGCTGCGGGCGCAGCCCGAGTCCCTGCTCCGCAAGAGCCTCCCGCACGCCGGCGAGCCGGGCCGCGACACGGTCGTTGCCGGCGACGGGCTGGAGTATCACGCCAATCTCACGATGGCCGAGATCGAGCAAATACCGCGTGAGCCTGTAGAAGGCGGCACGGTTGTCGAACCCGATGCAGGGATGGGGGGCGTCCGGTCGGTAACTGTAGGTGACGATGTAAGGCACGCGACGTGCGGCGATCATGTCGAACAGCTCAGGTTTCTGCGCCTCGCCGACGATTGCCAGAGCCTCCACACCGCGCGCGAGCATGGCCCGAACCTGGGCAAGGGCCTGTTCCTGATCGTAGTTCGAGCAGCCGAGGAGTAGCGTGACGCCCTGCTCGGCGAGGCTGGCCTGCATGGCGCCGACCTGGGCGGCGAAGATCTCGTTATCGAGGGTCGGGATCACGGCGCCGGCAATGTAGGAGCGACGTCGGGCCAGGGCGCTGCCGGCAGCATGAGGAATCCAGTCGAGAGCTGCGGCGGCGGCAAGGACTCGATCACGGATGGCGGGTGCCACCTTCTCAGGGGAATTAAAGGTGCGTGATACCGTGGCGGTGGAAACCCCGGCGGCGGCCGCGACATCCAGCGCGCGGGGCGCCCGTCTTCCGCCCCTATCGAGCGTCCCAATCGGAGCCATATCGACCAATTTCGTGCTCCATAGCGGTATTCATAAATGCTTATGAAAGCGGATACATATGTCTGAATATCAGTCAATAAAAGACTTGACCCCTAATAGGGCGCAATTTATGTACGCGCTTACATTCAGGCCGAGCGAGTGGTGAACGGCGTCTCGGACGAAACAGGAGGGTAGGCTATGCGCAAACAAATGGTCGGGTTGCTGACGATCGCGCTGATTCCGGGACTGATGACGCTGGCCGGCGCTGGCTACGCTGCGGAGATCAACGAACATACGATCAAGTTCGCCACCGCCGGTGCGATCGGCTCACCGATCGCCTTGGGCATGGATAAGTTCGCCGACATCGTGAAGGAGAAGAGCGACGGGCAGATCACGGTCAAGCGCTTCCCCGGCGGAACGCTAGGCGGCGATGTGCAGACGCTGTCCGCCGTGCAGGGGGGCACGGTCGAGATGACCACGATGAATGCCGGCATTCTGGCCAGCGTGGCCAAGGACTTCGCGATGGTAGACTTGCCGTTCCTGTTCGAAAGCCCTGCGGAGGCCGACACGGTGATGGACGGACCGGTGGGCGCCACGCTCGCGGCCGAGTTGCCGGACAGCGGCTTGGTCGGCCTGGGCTACTGGGAGCTCGGCTTCCGGCAGCTCAGCAACAATCGCCACCCGATCACGACGGTCGACGACATTGCCGGCCTGAAGATCCGTGTGATCCAGTCGCCGATCTACATCGACCTGTTCAACGCGCTCGGTGCCAACGCCGTCCCGATGCCATTCACCGAGCTGTACACGGCACTGGAGACAGGTGCGATCGACGGGCAGGAAAATCCCGCGCCGAGCATCCTCACGGCCAAGCTGAACGAGGTCCAGAAGTACCTGACCCTGACCCGGCATACCTACAATCCGCAGATCGTGATGGTCAGCAAGAAATTCTGGGACAAGCTGAACGACGACGAGCGTCAACTGTTGCAAGATGCGGTGCTCGAGGCGCGGGATTATGAGCGGGCGGTAGCGCGAGAGCAGGCGAGCAAAGCCGTCGAAGAGCTCAAGGCCGAGGGCATGGAGGTGACGGAGCTGTCGCCGGAGGAGATGGCGAAGTTGCGTGAGAAGGCGAAGCCGGTGGCCGACAAGTACGCGGCGCAGCTCGACCCTGCCTTGCTGCAGCAGCTGAATGCCGAACTTGCCAAGGCGCGTGGCAAGAGCTGACGCTCTGACGGGGCGGGCCGTGATGCCGCGCCCCAGCGAGCGTTCGACCGCCCGCTCGACCTTGCACCAGCCAAGGCGGAATGCAGGCATAGGCCCGGATCGACGCCGGAGACGACATCAACGGCGCCTGGAATTGCTTCCGCTTCTCGGCCGAGATCATCGCCCATGCGGTGTGGCTCTACCCCTGTTCCAGCCTGAGCCTGAGTGATGTCGCGACGATCCTGGCCGAGCGCGGGATCCTTCAACCGCACCCGCGCCTCGTCCTCCCCGCGCAGGTGGAAATGGCCGGTATGACGGGCGATTGTTGCTCGTGCTCCCCGCCGATCGCGAACAGCGCCAAGGTCGTAGCCTTGCCCGGCACGCGCCGGTCGGCTCGCCGTGCCCCGCATCGCTTTTTAAAGGGCGGGCCTAGCTCGCGCAGGCTGCCGGCCAGCAGCCCAGGATCGACATAGCCCGCATCGACGAGAACCGCCGATGGAGCGGTTCCTCTCCAGCCATGGAGAGATGCACAACCTGCTCCAGCTTCGCTCCCACCTCCTGCCCGCTATCGCTGATGGTGCTGCCTGCGTACGGGCCTTTCAGGCGTGGCGCGATGATGCCAGCGTCACCCATGCTGCCTGAATGCCCGCTGCGTATGGGATATCTGGCACCAGACTTGTTCGATGACCGCCAAGTTGACAATGCCGTGGTGAGATTTAGGTGCGCCGGAGGTTCCCTTACAGGCATTCGTCAGCAAGCCTTCAGAGGCACATATTCGACGAGCTAGCATATTATGTCTGGATCTGATGGCATAACGGCCGACGATAATTGGATACAATATATTTTTTATTGGAATGATGCGAATAATTTCTTGCCTTATCTTGTTGACGACGATCGATTGGCAATGGCTCGCACGGCCTTGCGGATCGGCCACGGCTGCAAGTTAAAGCTGACAAGATTCTTTCGATCCGAGATTGCGCAGGCATGGTTGGATCTTTAACGTCGCAAGATAAATTCGCCCTGGTCGGTCGGCATGGAGTTGCTGGGATCGGGCGGACTCCACCCAATCAAAAATTTGCTGGAGGTAAGCGCGTGCACCCAAGAAAAAAACGCCTGATGGCAGCAATATCGCTGCTGGTCGGATGCGGCAGCGCGAGTGTCGCTCACGCCGTCGAAGCCCCGGCCGAGCCGGCCGGGCAGACCAAGGCCCGAGAGCGCCTGCTCAAGGCCGTGACGGTCGATGGGGTCATGAAGCACGAGAAAGCCCTGGCCAAGATCGCCAAGCAGAATGACGGTACGCGTGCCTCTGGTACGCCCGGCTACGGCGCCTCGGTCAAGTATGTGACGACCGAGCTGAAGAAGGCCGGGTACAGAGTGACGGTGCAGCCGTTCACGTACCGATACTTCGAGGAGACCGCGCCGCCGACGATGGCGCGCACGTCCCCCAATCCCACCACGTTCATTGCCGGCACCGACTTCCTGTCGATGGAGTATTCCGCCGGCGGCGCCGCGGCCGGGCGACTGGTACCGACCACCGATGTCATCATCCCGCCGCCGGCCGTACCCGGTTCCACCAGCGGCTGCGAGCTGGCCGACTTTCCGACCCCGCCCGCCGCGGGCTCGGTGGCGCTGATTCAGCGCGGCACCTGCACGTTTGCGCAAAAGGCTCTGAACGCCGCTGCCGCCGGCTATGCCGCTGCCGTGATCTTCAA
>JAPJRA010000237.1 GCA_030824835.1 Geminicoccaceae bacterium
GGACGAGTTCGACCTCGTCTGCCGCTTCGTGCCGCGAGACCTGCAGCATGATGGCCTCGATCTCGCCGGGGTCAACCTCGGCAACGAAGGCGAGCTGACGCCCGCCATCCTGTTCCTGCTCAAGACCTACGGGCTCGGCCATCACGACATCGGCCCGAGGACGACGGGCCTGACGGCATTCGCCTACTTTGCGCAGCAGCTGATCAATGCCCTGGCCCCTGCCGCCATCTACGCCCTGCTGGCGACGGGTTATGCCCTGATCTACGGCCTCACCGGGCGCATCAACCTCGCCTTCGGCGAGTTCACCACCGTCGGCGCCTACGCCGCCCTCAGTGGGATTCTGTTGGCCGGCACGATCTGGGGCGGCGGCGGCGCGGCCATGGTAACCGCCGGCATGGGAATCGCCGCCGCTACTGGGGCGGCCCTCGGCGTGGTGTTCTACGGCCTGGTCTTCGCGGCGCTGCAGCGCCGCGGCACGCAGGCGCTGCTGATCGCGACCATCGGGCTGGCCATTGCGCTTGCCGAAGGGCTGCGCCTCCTGAGCGGCTCGCGCCAGCGCTGGCTGCAGCCCTTCTTCACCCAGCCCTGGCTGCTGGGCAGCCCCAAGCACGGGCAGGTGGTCGTCAACGGCGGACAGCTGCTGCTAGCGCTGCTCGCCCTGGTGACCGTCGTCGCCGTGGTGTTGATCCTGCAGCGGACCACGTTCGGTCGTGCCTATCGCGCCTGCGCCGACGATGCGGAGGCAGCCGCCCTGATGGGCGTCGACGTCGCCCGGACCGTCCGCACCACCTGCATGCTCGGCGGCCTACTGGCCGGTGTCGCCGGCTTCGTCATCGCCACCCATTACGGCATCGTCAGCTTTTCCATGGGTGCGCTGTGGGGGTTCAAGGCGCTCACCGCCGCCGTGGTGGGCGGCATCGGCTCGGTGACCGGCGCCGCGCTGGGCGGCGTCCTGATCGGCCTTCTGGAAAGCCTTTGGGCGGGCTACCTGCCCAGCGCCTACAAGGAGGTGGCGGTGTTCGGACTGCTGGCGCTGATGCTGGCGCTACGCCCGAACGGGCTGTTCGGCACCCCCAGCGCGGTGGAGAACCCGGGCCTGTGGCGCGGTCGGCCATCGCGCTGAGGGCGACGGCTCAGGCGGCCCGCGACTCGATCGATTCGGCCAGCGCCACCAGCCGCCGGGCCTCGACCACGTGCAGGTTCTCGACGAGCTTGCCGTCGACCACGACCACGCCCTTGCCCTCGGCGAGCGCCGCCTCGTAGGCATCGATGATACGGCGCGCCCAGCTCACCTCGGCCGAGGACGGGCCGAACGCGGCATTGGTGGCGGCGATCTGCTTGGGATGGATCAGGGTTTTGCCGTCGAAGCCGAGCTCACGGCCCTGGCGGCAGGATTCGACCAGACCCTCGTCGTCCCCGAGATCGAGATAGACGCCGTCGAGGATCGAGATCCCGGCGGCGCGGGCGGCGAGCAGGCACATGCCGAGCGACGGCAGCATCGGCAAACGCAGCGGCGTGTGCAGGGACTGCAGGTCCTTGGTCAGGTCGGACGTGCCCATCACCAGGCACTGCACCCGCTCGCAGTCGGCGATCTCCTCGACATGGAGCACGCCGCGCGGGGTCTCGATCATGCACCAGATCGGCAGGTCGGCGGGGGCGCCGGCGCTGGCCAGCACATGCACCGCCCGCCGCACCGCGTCGGCGCTGTCGACCTTGGGGAGCAAGATCGCATCGGCGCCAACCGTGGCCATCGCCACGAGGTCGGCATGGCCCCAGGGCGTATCCAGCCCGTTGACGCGCACGACCAGCTCACGCCAGGCGTAGGCGTCGCGCGCCGCCAGCGCCTTGGCGATCTCCATACGCCCGTCCGCCTTGGCGTCCGGTGCCACCGCGTCCTCGAGGTCGAGAATCAGGCCGTCGGCCGGCAGTGCTCGACCCTTCTCCAGGGCGCGTGGGTTGGAGCCCGGCATGTAGAGGATACTGCGGCGCGGACGGATGGAAACGGGCATCCGGCGAAACTCCGGGCAAGGTTGCGGGTGACCGCCGCTATAGCGAACTGCCCCCCTGCCCGAAAGGGTGAGATTACCGCACTGCAGCGTGGGCCGGCTCAGCCCCCTGCCAGCGGGCGGCGATGGCCCCGCCCAACGTGCTCAGGACCAGCATCGAGGCGAACATCGGCACCGCGGTGCCGTCATAGAGGGCAGCGACCCCGCTGGCGATGACGGCTGGCACCACGGTCTGCATGAAGCCCAGCGCCGCCGCGGCCGAGCCGGCGCCGGCCGCGTGCGGCTCCAGCGCCAGCGTCGTCGAGTTCGAGGCGATCGGCCCGAAGCAGGCGAAGAACACCGCCATGGCGAAGATCAGCGACCAGATGCCGCCGTAGCCGGTCAGGGCGAAGACGAGCCCGGCCAGCGCCATGGCGACGGCCGCCAGATGCGCCACGCGAATCAGCCGCACCAGCGAGATGCGGTGGACTAGGCGCGAGTTGAGCAGGCTGCCCACCGACGTGCAGGCGGCCACGGCCGAGAAGGCGATGCCGAACTGCGACGGGCTGAGGCCATAGCCGTCCATGAGCACGGCCGAGGCGTTGGTGAGATAGACCGTCAAGGCGCCGCCCATCAGGGTCAGCACGGCGGCCCAGGAGCGGCTGCGGGCATCATGGAAGACGACGGCGAAGGCGCGCATCAGGCGCGCCGGGTCCAGTGCCCGCGGATCCTTGGTGGTCAGGCTCTCCTCGAGAAACAGGACCGCCAGCAGCAGGACCACGCAGCCATAGATCGCAAGGAAGCCGAAGATCCAGCGCCAGGAGGCGAAGGTCAGGATCACGGCCCCGATCGACGGCGCCACGATCGGCGCGATGATGAACGCCGCCATCACCAGGGACAGGATGCGCGCCATCTGCGCCCCCGTGAACAGGTCGCGGACGACCGCCCGGGCCAGCACGGCACCGGCACCGGCCCCCAGGCCCTCGATCAGGCGGAAGCCCAGCAGCACCCCCATGTTGGGCGCCAGGGCACATCCCAGCGTCGCGATCAGGTAGATGACCGTGCCGATGATGATGCCCGGCTTGCGCCCGAAGCGGTCGGACAGCGCACCCCACAGGAGCTGCCCGAACGCGAAGCCGGCAAAGAAGACGGTGACGGTGAGCTGGGCCGTGGTCAGCGACGAGCCCAGCGCCTCGGCCGTGCCCGGGATGGCCGGCAGGTTGATGTCGATGCTCATCGCCGTCAGCGTGATCATGGCGGCGATCAGGGCGATGAAGGGGCCGGACCCCGGGACGATGGCGGGCCGCATGAGATGATTCAGCCGTGGAAGGGAAAGCGACCGACGATGCGGAACGGTGCCACCCTATGGGTCTGGGTGAACAGGGCCAGCTGGTCGATGCGCAGCGGCTGGACCAGATGCGACGTTAGCGCGTGCTCGAGAATCGCCTGGACGCGGCCGCGCTCGGGCTCGTCGAGCGGACCGGTCAGCGTCATGTGAAAGCGGAACTGATCCAGCACGTAGGGATAGCCCCAGCGCTCCAGGTTCGCCCGTTCCGCCTCCGAAAGATGTTCCGGCTTGCGGCGGGCATGCTCCTCCGGGCTCAGCGGCGCGCGGAAGCGGTCGAAGTCACGCACGCAGTCGGCCGCCAGCCGATCGAGCGCCGGCACCTCGGCTACCGGCACCAGGGCCAGGAAATCACCCAACGGCGCCACCTTCAAGCGAACCTCGATCGGACGGTGGCGAGCGGCGAATGCCTCGACGTCGCCCAGCAGCGCATCCGCCTCCAGGCCGGACACGGGCACGAAGGGCGCCTTCAAGGTGGCATGAAAGCCGTAATGGCGCGGCAGCGCCGTGATCTCGTGCAGCCGCTCGGACGGGATGTCGTGCACGACGGGCTGGGGCACACGCTCGTCCAGGTCCGGGTCGCGCCCCAGCCAGGCGTCGCCGAACTGCTTCAACGGGCTTCCCGGCGGCGGGGCAAAATAGATCGCATAACGGGTGTCCAACATCCCGTAGTCGGCCACGGTCTCGGTGCTCATGCTTGGCGCTCCCTGGCGATCGACCACACTTGGCACGCGGTCGGACGCGGACGCAGTCGATGCGAGGCGCCTGTAGCACGCGCCTTTGGGCAAGCGAACCCCGGCCCGCGCAACGGCGGGCTGCGGTCAGGCGATCCTGCGACCCTGGCGCCAGACGGCAACCACGGTCGGCGTTGCGCCGATCTCGCGCACCTGCACCAGGTCCGCACGCAGCCCGACGGCGATCCGGCCGCGGTCGGTCAGACCGAGCAGGGCTGCCGGGTTGCTGGTGATGGGCGCCATCGCCTCGGGCATGGAGAGGCTGAAGCCTTCCCGCAGCAGGAACGCCGAGTGCAGCAGGCTCGCCGGCACGTAATCGGAGGAAAACACGTCCAAAAGGCCGCGTGCGGCAAGCTCGGCGGCCGCGACATTGCCCGAGTGGGACCCGCCGATGATCAGGTTGGGCGCCCCCATCACGATGGCCATCCCGGCCGCACGGGCAGCCTCGGCGGCGATGATCGATGTCGGGAACTCCGCGATCGTGCAGCCGCAGGCGACCGCCTCGGCCACGTGCTCGGGTGTCGTGTCGTCGTGGCTGGCGCGCACCGCGGTATGCCCATCCAGCAGCCGCAGCACCTCCTGCCGATGCCGCTGCGCGTGGTCCTGCTGCTCCCGCAGCCGGCGCGCCAACAGAGCCTGAAAGTCCGCCTCGCTCTGGACGTCGCGTCCCAGCGTGAAGTTGCGGAACTGGTCGACATCGCGCCACTGGCGCTGGCCAGGCGTGTGGTCCATCAGCGAGACCAGACGCAGGCTGGGCTCCGCCATCAACGGCTCGAACAGCTCGAGCATGTTCGGGTCGGCGATCTCCAGCCGCAGATGCAGCAGGTGCTCGGCTTTCAGCGCGCCGGCGGCGCGGGCCCGGCGCAGCACGTCGATCGACAGGTTCAGATAGTCCAGGCGCTCGCTCTTGCCGCCGTGAAACCCGACGCAGACGGCGTCGCAGACGGTGGTGATGCCGGCGGCGGCCACCTGGGCGTCATGGGTCAGCATGGCGGCGTCCGCCGGCCAGCGGACCCCCGGCCGAGGGCTGAACAGGCGCTCGAGATTGTCGGTATGCAGCTCGACAAGCCCGGGCAGCAGCCAATCGCCCTCGAGGTCGACGGCGCCGGCAGCCTGTGTCGCACCTGAATCCATGGCGGCTATGCGGCCGCCACGGGCAACCAGCGCGCCCATGACCACCGAATCTCCGGTGACGATCCGGGCATTGGCGAAGACTGCCTCGTCCGTCATCCACTACTCCTCAGGGCGAGCCCGGCGCCGGGGACCAGCGAGCCAGGGGCAGTGCCGGATAACCACGGACAGGCGTCCGTGCAAGGAGCATGCAAGCTCCAGCTACTTGCCCGGCCACACGTGCACCATGGCCGACCGGTCCGATCTCACGCAACAGTTGGTACGATTCTCTGTACGCGCGAATTCTTTGGATGTAAGGTCTGCGTTTAGCAGAACAAGAAGCGCGATGGAGGCATCGGCGGCGGGCTTTTGGAAGCTTCGCTTGTAAATGGGCTGATAGACCGCCCGAATGCAGCTCATCGCCGACTTGCGACGTGCTCACCTGTTCGAAAACGAGCCATGTCGAGATGCTACACCGGGCCGCAGACGAGAGGCGAGCGAACAGTAGCGTCGTTGCCCGTTGCATTTAGAATAGACAATGCATAGGCTTTGCGAGTGACTGAAGGTGAAATTGACGAACCTTTTAACGTCCGATGCAAGGACCAACAGTGATGCCCACTTTAAGATACCAAGGAGAGCATCAACCTTAGGTTTTTCTAGGTCTGATCATAAATCGATACATTGTTACTGTTCGGACGGATATGAGGCACCCATGATACGCTGTGTCGAACGATTGTTTCTTTTCCGTCGAGATCCATCAATGCTTGGCATCAAGTCGTCGCGCCGCCGCGACGAGGACGACCGGAGGGCCGGAACGTGAGCGGCGCGTCCACGGTGCTGCTGGTCGAGGATGACCCGTTGCAGCAACGGCATCTGCGGGCGGCCCTCCAACGGCACGACATTCTCGAAGCCAGCGATCGAAACCAGGCCTCGCCCCGCCCGGCGCGCCGTGCTCTTGGCTTCGGCCTCCGTGCCGTCGGCGTCGGCGTTGGCGGTGGTGCCCGAGGCGGTGTCGGTCGCGGTCGATGCGCTGGCGGCGTCGTTCACGCGCTCATCTTATCATTGACAAGCAGCGGCAAAGCACCGTGCCATAG
>JAPJRA010000238.1 GCA_030824835.1 Geminicoccaceae bacterium
GGCGAGCGGCGGCTGCGCGAGGAAGGGATGCTGGATGTGGCCGCCGTTCGCGCTACGTGGAGTGGGCATCTGAGCAAGCGGCGCGATCACCCCCAGCTGCTCTGGAACGTGCTGATGTTCCAGGCATGGCACGAGCACTGGATGACGCCCGCGGCCACGGATGGCGCGCGGCCAGGCGCTGTTGCAGCGGCATGAGGCCGCTGGCGGGTAGTCGCCGGACGGTGGTAGGCACCATCGCCTCGGTGATAGGTTCGTCATCGTCGACAGCGGTATCGGCCTGGATCGCAGGCCCGGTGCCCAAAAACTTCGAGTTCAAGGGAGCTGACAGGTGAGTCTGCGTATTTTCATCGGCTTCGACTCACGCGAGGCGGAGTGCTCGGATATTCTGGCCTACAGCCTGCGCGCGCACAGCTCGATCCCGCTCGACATCCACTATCTCGACCTGCGCCAGCTCGATTTCGACCGCGCCCAGGATCCACTGCAGTCGACCGAGTTCACCTACACGCGTTTCCTCGTGCCGCATCTCTGCCGCTACGAAGGCAAGGCGATCTTCATGGACTGTGACATGCTCTGCCTCGGCGACATCGCCGAGCTGGATGCGCTGGACATGCGCGACTACGCGCTTCGGGTCGTCCAGCACGACTACCGGCCGGCGGCGACGACCAAGATGGATGGCAAGGCGCAGACCGTGTACCCGCGCAAGAACTGGTCGAGCCTGATGCTGATGAACTGCGCCAAGCTCGGCCTGTGGACCAAGCGCGTCGTCGAGACCCAGAGCGGGGCCTATCTGCACCGGTTCCAGGACATCCCCGACGCCGAGATCGGCGAGCTGCCCAAGACATGGAACACGCTGGACTGGATGGACGAGAACACCAAGCTGATCCACTACACCAGCGGCGGCCCGTGGTTCGAGGAGTGCCGCGACCATCCCTACGGCGCGCTCTGGCTGGAGTGGCGCGACCGTTACCGCACCGCCAAGGCGGCCGGCGACCCGCTCGCGGCCTGAGGCCAGGACATGCCCGCCATCGGCCTGCGCACGTTCCACGAGATGTTTGCGGACGCTCGCTCGATGGCGCTCGTCGGCAACGCGGACACGATCCTCGACCATGCCAGCGGCGAGCGCATCGACGGCTGTGACGTCGTCGTGCGCTTCAACCGTGCCCACGTCGCCGGGATCGAGGACAAGGTTGGCCGGCGGACCGACATCGTGGTTGCCAACCGCAACTACAACCTGAAGAAGGCGCCGTCGCCGGCGGCGACGCTGCAGCCGCGCTGCGTCGTCTGCTTCCTCGAGCCACAGGTCGGGATCGACTACCAGGCCTTCGCCGACTGGACCGGCGATCTCCCGACCCTTACCGTGTTCGCCCCGGACCTGTTGGCCGCAGCGCAGGTGGAGCGGACGCGGCCCGTGACCATGGGCACCAACGCGCTCTACAGCTTCGTCAACATGTTCAACCTGGAACGCCTGTTCCTCACCGGCTTCACGTTCTACGGCGCCGCCGGCAGCGGCCAGGGCGTCTACTGGCAGGACGAGCGGAAGTCACGCGGCGTCTTTCACGATCTGGAGCCCGAAGCGCAGATCTTCGCCAGCATCGTGGCCCGCTTCGGCGGCCAGGTCGAGGCGACCCCCGAGGTGCGCGAGCTGCTGCGGCGCTATGGCGGCGCCAGCGCGGGCGTGGCGCAGGCACGGGTGGAATCCCTATATGCAAGTCTGGGCTGGCAGCTGATCCGCTGGGGAACGCGGCTGCGGCGGCGGGCGGAAAGCCGCCAGCGTGGCCGGTTCTCGGATGGTGGCAAGAGCAAGTCCACGAGTACCAAGGCTGCCACACCCTAGAGCGGCGGTGGCTGCGGTCGGTCCAAGCCGGCTTGCGGCTTTCGCGGCGTGATGTGCAGTGTGGGCTGACGTAGCCACATTGGCGGGATAATGTTCGTTCTCCTGGTTGGAGGAGATCAGCGGGAAAGGCCTGAGGCATTGGCTCTTCTGAAAAGAATCAACAACATCCTGCGCTTCGGCTTCGGCGCCGATGCGCTGGAGGAGAAGAGGGCGCAGAAGTCCGCTGCACGCCAGGCCAGCTTCGAATCCAGCGAGGCCTGGGAGCGGCAGGCGGGATTTGCGACGCGGCGCTACGAGTCCTACGAAGCCTATCTGCGCCACCAGGCGACCAAGCTGGATCTGGTCAGCGAGCGGCTGGAGGAGACGAAGGACGAGGATTTCCGTGAGTTCAGGCGGCGGTTCGAGGCATGCGCGCCGCTGCGTGGCGCGCGCTCGGTCCTCTGTCTCGGTGCCCGGCTCGGCACGGAGGTCGAGGCGTTTTTGGCCCTGGGCTACTTCGCCGTCGGCATCGACCTGAACCCCGGCCCCGAGAACCGCTACGTGCTGACCGGCGACTTCCACCAGCTGGTCTTTGCGGACGGCTCCGTCGACGCCATCTACACCAACGTCATGGATCACGTGTTCGACATGGGCCGCATCATGGGCGAGGTGCGCCGCGTGCTGCGGCCGGACGGCGGCCTGTTCGTCGTCGACATGCTCGACGGCTATGTCGAAGGCTTCACGCCGGGCCGGTACGAATCCATGCATTGGGAAAGCCGCGAGGCGCTGCAGGCCGAGATCGCGGCCAGGGGCGGTCTCGAGGTCGTCGAGGTGCGCGAGCTCGGCCAGCATCGGCGTGACCGCTGGACCCAGGTCGTGTTCCGCAAGAGTGCCTGAGCGTCGGTCTCGGGCGTCACCGAAGAGCTGAAATGTCCTATCTCAACTATGACCACCTGAAGCTGCGCTACGAGCCGTTCCCGATCGGGATGGCCAAGCCGGCCATGGATCCAGACCTCTACGACCGGCTCGTGGCCGCCTATCCGCCGCAGGAGCTGTTCCAGTACATCCCGAAGATCGGCAAGAAATACTCGCTGTCCGAGCGCTACCACCCCGACAAGTATCGAAGCTTCGTCGAGGGCTCGCCGCTCTGGCGCGACTTCCACCGCTGGATCAAGAGCCCGGAGTTCATCGCCGGCGTGGTGGGCGCCCTTAAGGTGCATCATGTCGACCTCGGCGTCGACCGCCGCCGCAAGGGCATGGCCCGCCTGCAGAAGTTCATCACCAATCTCGGCAAGGGCAAGCTCGATGCCGGCGAGCCCGGCCTCAGCGCGCGGTTCGAGTTCTCGATGCTGCCGGCGGACGGCGGCTCGGTGATCCCGCACACCGACGCGCCGGGCAAGCTCATCACCCTGGTGGTCTCGATGGTCAAGGAAGGCGACTGGAACCCCGCCTTCGGCGGCGGGACCGAGGTCAACCGGCCGAAGGATACGCGGCTAGCCTACAACGAGCTGAACCGCCAGGCCGAGTTCGACGAGGTCGAGGCGCTCGACTGCTACGAGTTCACGCCGAACCAGGTCGTGGTCTTCGTCAAGACGTTCAACTCGTGGCATTGCGTCCGGCCGATGACCGGCGCGGGCTCGCCGGCGATGCGCAAGACGCTGACCATCAACATCGAGGCGGACTAACCCAGCAGCGGCACGCCAGCGATCTCGTGGACGACGGGCTCGGTCGTCACGAGTGCGGGGTGGTGTCGCGCCAGAGTGCGAAGAACCAGGGCGTCGGTCGGGGTGTGCTTGCTGGCCGTGGTGCCGCGCCGGGCGATGTTCGGGTCTGTGCCCGCCGCCTGGGTCAGCTCGAAGCTGAAGCCGCTCATGATGACCCGCTCGACACCGGGCTCCGCCAGCGCCAGCGCCACGGCCAGCGTGCCCGACGACGCCTGCTTGCGATCGAGCTGGGCCGCGACCGCGGGATCGTTCCGGCACAGCTCCAGCAACAGGCGCCGGTACGCGTCGGTGCCGCGTTGCTCGAAGCGGTCGTAGCGGTAGCCGACGCCCGCCAGCGCCCGTCGGAGCATGAACGACATGGTGCGCCACGTCCGCAGGCGGAACAGGCCGCGCTGCAGTGCCGTCCTCCCCTTCAGCCGCTGCGGGTAGAAGTACACAATGCCGGTCGAGAGCCCGCGCAGGCTCTCGATCCGCATCCGGCCGGCGGCACTGCCGTCGGTCAGCAGCGCGGTCAGCACGGTGAAATCCGGTGTCGGCAGGCCGAGCGCGGCGGCCGAATGGCCCGAGGCGTTGGCGCAGGCGACCCGGTCGAAACTGCCCGGCGGCGGCAGGATCGGCTCGGGCTTGGCCCCCAGGACCAGCACGCGGTGCGCCATCGCCATCGTCTCCTACCGCCTGATCCCGGCCCATCTGCGCGGCGCGACGCCTTGGCGTCGGCCCGGTGGTCTGATACCAGCATGCGTCCAAGCGGCGAAGTCGGCAGATGGGGCAGAGTGCGATGAAGCTCGGCGTGTTCGTGCACACCAACCCGAAGCAATATCTGGGCGCCCTGGTCTCGGCCTACTCGATGCGGCGGGCCTCGGCCCACGCCGACGAGCTGCGCATCGAGGTCATCAATCACAAGGATTACCCCTTCTTCCAGCGCCATGAAGGTGACAGCTACAATGTCGGTGGGCAGAAGCGGGTCTGGCGCAACGACGACCTGCAATCGTTCACCCCGCTGCGGTTTCTGCCGCCGGAGCTGATGGGCTACGAAGGCCGGGCCGTGCTGGTCGACCCGGACGTGTTCGCGGCCGGCGACATCTGGGAGCTGCTGACCCGCGACATGGGTGGCAAGGCCATCATGTGCCGGCGCCGCCCGCCCAAGAAGACCGGACCCGGCGGCTGGGCCACGAGCGTCATGCTGCTCGACTGCGCCAAGCTCACCCATTGGCACACCGAGGCGGCGTTCGACGAGCTGTTCACCTTCAAGCGCGACTATATCGACTGGATCGAGCTCAAGCTCGAGGATCCGGACAGCATCGGGGCGATCGAGGACGAGTGGAACGATTTCGACCGGCTGACGCCGGCGACGCGCCTGCTGCACAACACCAAGCGGAACACACAGCCCTGGAAGAGCGGCCTGCCCGTCGATTTCGTCACCGCCGAGAAGTTCCGGCTGTTCCCGCCCAAGGGCTGGGTGGATCGCGGCCGGCGTCTGCTGTTCGGTGAGTACCGCTTCGCCGGCAGCTACGAGCGCCACCCGGACCCCAACCAGGAGCGCTTCTTCTTCGGGCTGCTCAAGGAGTGCCTGGAGCAGGGCATCGTGACCGAGGCCATGGTGCGGGACGAGATGGCCAAGAACCATGTCCGTCACGACGCTCTCGAGATGGTGGCCCGCACGCCGCCGCTGGGCCCGACACCATTCAGCCAGGCGGCCTGAGGCCCGTCCCGACGGCTTGGTCGTGGTACCCGGCCATCGTAGGATGACGGGCACCGACCAGACGCCGACGAGGGGGCGAGGCCATGGCCACGATTGTCGACGAGCATGCGCTCGATGAGCGGCTGGCGCGGCTGGAGGCGGCGCGGCCGTGGAGCCCGCGCGTGGTCTCCCGCCTGGAGGCGCTGATCCGCGAGGGCGACGACGCGGCGCTGTTCCGTGTCAACCCGTTCGCTCTTGCCGGGCAGCGCGATCTCGACCCCGGCGAGGCCACTGACCTTTTGCTCCACGCCTCGGCGCAACGACTGTTCGACATGGACTGGCTGCTGATCTGCCCGCGCTGTGCCTGCGCGGTCGAGAGCTTCGCGCGGCTGCACGCGGTCAGGCGCCAGTTCCGCTGCCCGCAGTGCCACAATGACTACGAGGCCGCGATGGACGATTTCATCGCGATCTATTTCAACGTCTCACCGCAGGTGCGCACCATCCGCTACCATCAGCCGGAGACGCTCGACCCGTTCGACTACATGTTCCACTTCCGTTGCGTGCGCGAGGGGTATCGGCCGGACGGCGCGCCCTATATCGAGTCCTGTCGGCAGGCGACGCGCGCCATCGGCTCGTTGGAGCCGGGTGCCACGGCGAGCTTCGCGTTCGAGGCGGCCCCGGGCCTGATCGCCGGGATCAGCGCCGATACGGAGGCGGGCTTCCTGCTGCGGGTCGACGGTCCGCCGACTGCGGCGGCGCAGCCTGTGCGGGTGAGCTATGCCGGCGCCGGCTGCACGCCCGACGAGGTCACCCTGGCGCCGGGGCCGGTCCAGCTCGAGATCACCAACGAGACCGAGAGCAGGGTCGTTCTGGCGGCCCTGCAGTTCGGGCACGACGAGGACGCGGGGCTGCTCACCTTCGATCCCTATCTCACCGGCAAGCATCTGCTCACCAGCCAGACCTTCAGGAGCCTGTTCCGGTCCGAGGTGGTGGGCGGCGCGCAGGGGTTGGCGATCCGCGACATCGCGATCCTGTTCAC
>JAPJRA010000239.1:0-3828 GCA_030824835.1 Geminicoccaceae bacterium
GTAGACGGTGGTGCGCACGGCATCGAAGGCCGTCTGCTGCCGTGGCAGCTCCGCCGTGGCGGCGATGGCGGCCGTCCGCGCCCGGCGCCGGATCCGCGGCACGACCCCGCGCAGCTGTCGGGTGATGGGGGCGCCGGTCTCGAGCTCGCTCGCCAGGTTCGTGAGCACGGCCACCAGCACACGCCGGTAGTCGGCGAGGACCATGCGCAGGCCGTGGACCGCCGACGGCCGCAGCGGCGACAGCCGCAGCAGGTACGCCATTGCAGCGCCACCGGTCGTGGCCAGCAGCAGCACCCAACCCTGCGCCCGCGTGGGCTCGATGGTGGAGACGATCAGGGCGGTCACGAACAAAGCGAGCCCCGCCCGATGATAGGCCAGGCCAAATCGGCGGATATAGAGCGCCACGAAGGTCGTGGGCACGAGCACGAGCTTCATGATCACGGGCCCCTGCGGCACCGAGCCCGGGCCGATCAGGGCGCTCAGCAGGATGAAGCCCAGCGTCAGGGCCGAGATCCGCCCCATCTCCACGAGCTCACCGGTGCGGCACGACGGTGCGAGGAAGGTGAGATGGGCCATGGCCCCCAAGGCCACGAACAGCGGCACCGCCACCGGCTGGCCAAGATCGTAGGCGTCGTCGACGGCGACACCGGCAGCGATGCCGAGCGCCAGACCGAGGCCGATGTGCAGGACTCGGGCCAGCTCGACGTAGCAGGGGTCGTTGTCCCTGAGCCAGCGCAGAGGCGAGGAGATCAGGCGCGCCCGCACCGACCGGTCAGCCGAATGCCGTGGCCAGCGCCAGACCCAGCGCCAAGCCCGCCGCCAGGGGCAGGAGACGGGTGCCGATGCGGACATCCTGGCGCGGGGCGGGCGCCCGATCCGCCTCGAGGCCGTGCATCAGACGCTCGGCGCGGGCGATCAGCACCGGCAGCCGCTGCAGCATCTCCAACCCGTCGCCGGCCAGCTGGCGTGCCCGGGCCTCTGGCCCGAGATTGGCACGGATCCACGACTCCACCAGCGGCTGCGCCACCTGCCAGATGTTGACGTTGGGATTCAGCACCCGGCCCACGCCTTCGGACACCGCCATCGTCTTCTGCAGCAGGATTAGCTGCGGCTGCTGCTCCATGGCAAACTGCTCGGCCACGGTCAGCAGCTGGCCCAGGAGGCGCCCGAGCGAGATCTCGTTCAGCGGCAGGCCCAGGATCGGCTCGCCGATCGCGCGACAGGCCTGCTGGAACGCGTCCTCGTCCTGGTCCGCCGGCACGAACCCGGCCCGGAAGAACACGGCGGCCACCCGCCGGTAGTCCCGGCTGAGGAAGCCCACCAGGATCTCCGCCAGATGGCGCCGGGTGGCGAGATCGAGTCTGCCCATGATGCCGAAATCCATGGCGACGATGCGGCCCTGCGCATCGATCAGCATGTTCCCCGGATGCATGTCGGCGTGGAAGAAGCCGTCGCGGAAGACCTGGTTGAAGAACACCACGGCCGCCTGCGCCAGGATCGCGTCGGGGTCGTGGCCGGCGGCGACCAGCCGATCGCGCTCGTCGGCCGGCAGGCCGGTGACCCGCTCGAAGGTGGCGACCCGCCTGCCCGTCCGCCGCCAGTCGACCCGCGGAACGACAAAACCCTCGTCGTCGATGCAGTTGGCCCGAAACTCGGTCGCCGCCGCGGCTTCCAGGCGCAGATCCATCTCGCGGCGGGTGGTCGCGGCCAGCAGGCGCACCGTGTCCACCGGGCGGAAGCGGCGCAGTGCCGGTCGCACCCGTTCGGCCCATTCGGCGAGCCACAGCAGGAAGTCGAGGTCGCGCTCGACGGCCATCCCGATGCCGGGGCGGAGGATCTTGACCGCGACCTCATCGCCCTCGGGGGTGACGGCGAAATGCACCTGGGCGATGGACGCCGCCGCCACGGGCCGCTCCTCGAACGAGGCAAACAGCTCCGCCACGGGGCGCTCCAGCTCGGCCTCGAGCACGGCCTTGGCCTCGGCAGCCGGGAACGAGGGCAGCTGGTCCTGCAGCTCCGACAGGTCGCGGGCGATCGCCTCGCCCAGCAGGTCGCTACGCACCGACAGGGACTGGCCGAGCTTGATGAAGGCCGGGCCCAGCTCCTGCAGCGCGCTGGCCAGCCTTTGGCCAGGTCGCCCCTGCGCCTTCCGGTTCGCGACCAGCTCGGTCAGGCGCACGAGGAGCGGCGGCACCGGGAGGAGCGCCAGGGGGAAGAGCGCGTTGTGGCGCGCCAGGCAGCGCACGGTCGCCAGCGCTCGCGCCCCGTTGCGGAGCTCGCGCAGCATCAGCGCCCGCCGTTCGTCGGGCTCACAGCCGCCAGCCGGAGTGGATCGCGGCCACGCCACCGGAAAGGTTGCGGTAGCGGACCTGCTCGAACCCGGCATCGTGCATCAGGGCCGCGAATGCCGCCTGATCGGGAAAGCGACGGATGCTCTCGACCAGATAGCGATAGCTGGCCTCGTCCTTGGCAACCCAGCGGCCGAGCAGCGGGACCACGTTGAACGAATAAGTGTCGTAGATCCGGTCCACCACCGGCAGGACGACCTTGGAGAACTCGAGGCACAGGAACCTGCCGCCCGGCCGCAGAACCCGCCTCGCCTCGCGCAGCGCCTGATCGATGCGGGTGACGTTGCGAATGCCGAACGCGATCGTGACCGCGTCGAACGAGCGGTCGGCGAACGGCAGCGCCATGGCGTCGCCGGCGAGCCAGTCGATCTCGGCGAGCCAGCCGGCGTCGAGCGCCCGGTCACGGCCGACCGCGAGCATGGCGTCGTTGATGTCGACCAGCGTCGCCCGTCCCTCGCCGTCCACCCGGCTCAGGAAGCGCTGGGCGATGTCGCCCGTGCCACCAGCGATGTCGAGCAGGTGCAGCCCGCGCCGCGGCGCCAGCCAGTCGAGCAGCGCTTCCTTCCACAGCCGGTGGATGCCGCCGCTCATCAGGTCGTTCATCAGGTCGTAGCGCGAAGCCACCCGCCGGAAGACGTCGCGGACCCGCAGCGCCTTGTCCTCGGGATCGATCGCGTCGAACCCGAAGGAATGGGCCAGACGATCTGCGGCCGCCCGTGCCGGGTCGGCGGGGGCGGTGTTGGATGGGCTTGCGGCGGGGGGCTCGCTCATGCAGATAGCGGCGCTCATTGTGACGGTGCGGGTGCGGTCTTCTAGGCTGCCGGCAACGAGCCGGCAACCGACGCTCGACAAAGGCGACATCGATGCCGGAGCTGCCGGAGGTTGAGACCACCATGCGGGCGCTGCGCGCGCGACTGGTCGGCCGACGCCTGACCGATTTGACGCAGCGTCGCGCCGACATCCGCTTCCCGCTGCCAGAGCGGATGGGCGAGCGGCTGCAGGGCCGCACCATGGTCGGCTTCGGCCGCCGGGCCAAGTACATCCTCTGCTATCTGGACGACGGGCATTCCCTGCTGCTCCATCTCGGCATGTCGGGGCGGCTGCTCTTCGACGGCGCCCCGGCTGGCCCGCACGAGCATCTCACCTTCGGCTTCGATGATGGCGCCACGCTCCGATTCGTCGATCCGAGGCGGTTTGGCATGGTCGACCTGTGGCCTACGGCGGACTTGGCGCAGCATCGCTGGCTGGCCCATCTCGGCCTCGAGCCGCTCGACGCGGCATTTGATGGGCGGGCGCTGACACGGGTCCTGCTGGGCCGGCGCAGCCATCTCAAGGTGGCGCTGATGGACCAGCGGCTGGTGGTCGGCGTGGGCAACATCTACGCCAGCGAGAGTCTCTTTCGTGCCCGCCTGTCGCCGACGCGCGCGGCCGGCAGCCTTGGTCCACGGCAGGCGCAGCGTCTGGCCACGGCGGTGCGGAC
>JAPJRA010000239.1:3838-6257 GCA_030824835.1 Geminicoccaceae bacterium
ACGCGGGCGGCTCGTCGTTGCGCGACTATGTGCAGTCGAACGGGGAGCTGGGCAATTTTCAGCGCGCCTTCCGGGTCTACGATCGTGCCGGCGAGCCCTGCACGGGCTGCCGCGATCCGGTGCAGCGGATCGTCCAGGGCGGGCGGGCGACTTTCTGGTGCTCGAGGTGCCAGACCTGACGCTGGCCACAACCTGGATGGTAGACAGTTGACGTCCTGCGCTGCAGCGGGCCTTCTGCAGCGCAGCGCGGGACGTCAATCCGCCACCCACCCTATCGTCCAAGCCCGAGTTCAGGGGAGTTCCATCCATGGCCTACGAGACCATTTCGGTCGAGCGTCGCGGTCGCGTGGCCCTGATCACGCTGAACCGGCCCAAGGCCCTGAACGCACTGAACGCGCAGCTGATCGGTGAGCTCGAGACGGCCCTCACCGACATGGACAATGACGACGACGTAGCGGTCATGGTGCTGACCGGGTCGGAGAAGGCGTTCGCCGCCGGGGCGGACATCAAGGAGATGGCGGGCAAGGACTTCACCCAGGCTTTCCGCAGCGACTTCATCGCCTCCTGGGCGAAGATCGCCGAGCATCGCAAACCGATCATCGCCGCGGTGGCCGGTTACGCGCTGGGCGGCGGCTGCGAGCTGGCCATGATGTGCGACCTGATTCTGGCCGCGGACAACGCGAAGTTCGGCCAGCCTGAGATCAACCTCGGCACCATTCCCGGCGCCGGCGGCACCCAGCGCCTGATTCGCGCGGTGGGGAAAGCCAAGGCCATGGAAATGGTGCTGACCGGCCGGATGATGGAGGCGGTCGAGGCCGAGCGGGCCGGGCTGGTCGCCCGGATCGTGCCGGTGGCCGACCTGGTGGACGAGGCGATGCACCTGGCCGAGACCATCGCCTCGAAGTCGCGGCCGATCGTGGCCATGGCCAAGGACGCCGTGAACGCCGCCTACGAGACGACGCTGGCCGAGGGCCTCAAGATCGAGCGGCGCCTGTTCTACACCACCTTCGCCACCGCCGACCGGCTCGAGGGGATGACGGCGTTCGCCGACAAGCGCAGCCCCAACTTCAACGATCGCTGAGGCGGCGACTCCAGAGAGCTGCGTTGACGCCAAGGGGCAGTGAGGCTATAGGGCGCCCTCGCACTTTTCATGAGAGGTACCCGTGGCGCATCATCGTTCCGCGAAGAAGCGGATTCGCCAGACGGAAAAGCGGACGATCGTGAACCGCAGTCGTATGAGCCGGATCAAGACGTTTGTCCGCAAGGTCGAGGATGCCCTGGCCAAGGGCGACTACGACATAGCGCGCACGGCGTTTGTCGAGGCCGAGCCCGAGCTGCGGCGTGGTGTCACCAAGGGTGTGCTGCAGCTGAACACCGCGTCGCGCAAGATTTCCCGCCTGTCGCGGCGCGTAAAGTCTCTGCAGCCTACCGCAGCCAGCATCTGAGCCGGGCGCCGTCCGCGGCGCCCGTTCTCCAGCTTTCGCTGTTTAGCGCGCTGGTCGCAATCGCGACCGGCGCATTTGGTGTTGCACGCCGATGCACACTTGAATCCAGAGCATCGGTTTCTCAACCATAACGCAAAATCTCTCGTTCTCCGTTCGATCCTCTTGCCAGGATGGCCCTTGTTCCTTACTCTCTTCACTCACGCCATCCATTCGGATGCGAAGCACTAGGACAGAAGAGCAGTCCTAATTTCGTCGTTAGCCGAGGTTGAGTCGTACATTTATTTGTTGTCTCATGTAAACAAGCCGGGTCGTCTCTAAGTTGAACGAGAGACTCACCCTGCTGCGGCAAAGCAGCGTAAAAGTGGTAGCATGGCGGGGCCGCGGCCAACTCGGCGGTGTGTCCGTCGAGGTCTGAAGGCGTCATCGGCCAGCCAGCGCGCAGCCGAAGCAGGAAGGCGGAGTCCGAGGTGCGTATGGTCCTTCCGCAGTCGAGCGATATCGAGCAGCAGTGGGGACAGGTTCGAGGCCTGTTGCGGGCCGAGGTGGGCGACACCGCCTATTCGACCTGGCTGAAGCCGCTCGATCTCGCCCACGTGGACGGGGACCGCGTGGTGATCGCCGTGCCGACCCAATTCATGCGCGACTGGGTCGTGGCGCACTATGCCGACCGCATTCGCGGCCTGTGGACCTCACTCAACCCCAACGTCCGCACTATCGCCCTCAACGTGCGGCCGGCGGCCGCACGCCAGCAGGCGGATCGCCCGCTGGCTGCTCCGGCGGTGCTGCGATCGGTCGAGGCCGAGCCGGTCCCGGCCAACGAGAGCACGGCGCTCGAGGATCTGGGCGCGCGCCTGGATCCCCGCTTCACGTTCGAGACCTTCGTCGTCGGCAAGCCCAACGAGTTCGCGGTGGCCGCCGCCGAGCGCGTGGCGACGTCGCCGAAGCCGCCCTTCAACCCACTGTTCCTTTATGGC
>JAPJRA010000240.1 GCA_030824835.1 Geminicoccaceae bacterium
GTCGCCGTCTACTCGGACGCGGCTGTCGGGATTGGGCAGATCCTCGCTCATCAGGTACCAGTCGACGCTGTGCGCGGCGAGCCAAGTCAGGGCCGGCGTCGGTACCCAACGGAGATTGCCCTTCAGGATCGGTGCCGTGATCTTGCCCAGCAGCTGGACGTTGCCCAGCGGTGGGCCGCTTCCGCCGTCGTCGAAGTAGAAGTCGTTGATGCCGAGGGTCTTCTGGTAGACCGAGTCGTTCCGCACGCGCGGATCGACCGCCAGCATCGCCGTGCAGTTGTGATTCATGAAGTGGCGGCCGACGACGTCGGAGCTGTTGGCCACGCCCTTGGGGCAGGCGTCCGTGGCCGAGCGCAGCAGGAGAGTCGCCGAATTCACGGCGCCGGCGGCGAGGATCACTGTTCCGGCGCGTAGATGCCGTCGCTCGCCATGGAGCAGGTACTCGACGCCCTCGACGCGCCGCCCATCCGGGGCCACGAGCAGCCGCTCGACGCGGGCGCCGGTGACCAGGCGGGTCGTCGGGCTGCGCAACGCCTGCGCCAACGGCGCCGTCTCGGCGTCCAGCTTGCCGCTGCGGGAATCGGGAAATGCGTCCCAAGGCGTGGCAGCCCGTTCCAGCCAGCGCTCGATGTCGATCGCCAGCGGCAGCGAGAACGGGTGTACGCCCTGCGCCTCTAGACGCTGCCGTACCGCGGCGATCGCAGGCTCGTCCGGTACGGGCGCATGCGGATAGGGCGTCGAGTGGGCGGGCTCGGTGGGGTCCTGGCCGATCGCCCCGCGGACCTGGAACAGGGCCTCGGCCCGAGCGTACCACGGCTCCAGCTCGGCGTAGGAGAAGGGCCAGGCCGGCGATACCCCATCGGCGTGCTCGAGCGCCTCGAAGTCCCGCGCGCGGTAGCGGATCAGCACCGCGCCGTAGAACTTCGAATTGCCGCCGACGTAATAGTAGTTCCCCGGATTGAACGGTCGGCCTTCGGCGTCGCGCCACAGCTCGTCAGGCCGAAAGCGCTGCTCGACGAAGATGGCGCGCGCGTCGCGGGCAGCAGGGCTGTCCAGCAACTGCTCGCCACGTTCGAGGATGGTGATCGCCGCCCCGCTGCCGGCAAGCCCGGCCGCGAGGCTGGAACCGCCGATCCCGGAGCCGATGACGGCGATGTCCGTGGTATCGAACGGTGTCGTGATCACGTGATCCGCAACTCGCTCTGGGGGTCGAACAGGCAGACCTTGCCCATGTCGACCATGAACGGGCAGACCACGCCCGGTCGCGCGTTGGTGTCGGCGCGTAGGCGGGCGGTGGCCTCGACGCCGCCCAGCATCATCACCGCCAGCGTGTCCGGACCAGTGGGTTCCGTGACCTCGACGAGGCAGTCGATGCGATGCACGTCGGGGCCCAGCGCCTCGGTGTTGGTGGGATCGCTGATCTGCTCCGGCCGCAGACCCAGGATCACCTCGCGCCCCACATAGCCTTGCCAAGCGGCATTGCCGCCGGCCAGGGGCAGGGTGGCCGGGGCGGCCTCCATGCGCGTAACCTCGACGGCCAGACCGCCATTGGCCGCCACCACCTTGGCCGGGATCAGGTTCATCGACGGCGAGCCCATGAACCCGGCGACGAACAGATCGGCCGGATTCTCATAGATCTCCTTTGGCGTGCCGAGCTGCAGCAAGTTGCCGGCCTTCATGACCGCGATGCGGGTGGCCAGGGTCATGGCCTCGATCTGATCGTGCGTCACGTAGACGATGGTGGCCCCGAGCCGCTGATGCAGCTTCTTTATCTCGGTGCGCATCTCCACCCGGAGCTTGGCATCGAGGTTGGAGAGCGGCTCGTCGAACAGGAAGATCTTGGGATGGCGGACCAGCGCCCGGCCCATGGCCACGCGCTGCCGCTGGCCGCCCGAGAGCTGGCCCGGCTTGCGGTCGAGCAGATGGTCGATCTGCAGCAGCTTCGCGACCTCGCCCATGGCCTGGTCGCGCTCCGGCTTGGGCACGCCGCGCATCTCGAGGCCGAAGACGATGTTCTGGCCCACGGTCATGTTCGGGTAGAGCGCGTAGGACTGAAACACCATGGCGATGTCGCGGTCCTTAGGGTGGCGCTCGTTGACGCGCGTTCCGTCGATCGCGATCTCGCCGTCGGTGATGGTGTCCAGGCCTGCGATCATGTTGAGCAGGGTGGACTTACCGCAACCCGAGGGGCCGACCAGGACTAGGAACTCGCCATCGTCGATGGCGATGTCGATTCCCTTGAGGATATGCAGCGGTCCGAAGTGCTTCTTGACGTTGCTGATGGTCAGCGAGGCCATGGCGTCACCCCTTCACCGCGCCGGCCATCATGCCGCGCACGAAATATTGTCCGGCCAGAACGTAGACGAGCAGCGTCGGGAGGGCGGTCATCATGGCCGAGGCCATGTCGACATTGTATTCCTTCACGCCCGTCGACGTGTTGACGATGTTGTTCAGCGCCACCGTGATCGGCGCCGCCCCGCCCGCCGCGAAGGACGCGCCGAACAGGAAGTCGTTCCAGATGTTGGTGAACTGCCAGATCACGGTCACGACCAGGATCGGCAGCGAGTTCGGCAGCAAGATGCGCCAGAAGATCGTGAAGAACCCCGCGCCGTCGATCTTGGCCGCCTTGACCAAGTCGGTGGGAAAGGCCGCGTAGAAGTTGCGGAAGTAGAGCGTGGTGAAGCAGAGGCCGTATACCACGTGCACCAGAATGAGGCCGGGCGTGCTCGAGGCGATGCCCAGGATGCCCAGGGTGCGGGCCATCGGAATCAGCACGATCTGAAACGGGATGAAGCAGCCGAACAGGATCAGCGCGAAGATCACGTTGGCGCCACGGAACGACCACTTGGTCAGGACATAGCCGTTGAGCGCGCCGATCATGGTCGAGAGGAAGACCGCCGGGATCACCATCTTGACCGAGTTGAAGAAGAAGTGCCCGATGCCGGTGCACTCGACACCGACGCATGCCGAGGACCAGGCCTTGGCCCAGGCGTCGAAGCTCGGTGCTACCGGCAGGGCCAGAAGGTTGCCGGTGCGGATCTCCTCGACGCTCTTCAGCGACGTCGCGATCATCACGTAAAGCGGCGCGAGGTAGAACAGGGCGAACAGGATCAGGACCACCCAGAGGAGGACGCGCCAGGGCGTCTGAGAGGACGAGCCGGCTACGGCGGCAGTGGGATCAGCCATGACCGCTCTTCCCCGCCTGCCGGAGTTCGGAATAGAGGTAGGGCACCATGATGGCGGCGACCGTCATCAGCATCATCACCGCCGACGCGGCGCCGAGTGCCACTTCGTTGCGAGTGAAGGTCATCTTGTACATGAAGATCGCCGGCAGCCACGTCGACGTGCCCGGCCCGCCGTCGGTCAGCGCCACGATCAGGTCGTAGCTCTTGATGGCGAGGTGGGAGAGAATGACGAAAGAGGACAGGAACACCGGCCGCATCAGCGGGATGATGATCCGCCAGTAGATCTTGAAGGTCGAAGCGCCGTCGATCTGGGCCGCCTTGATAATCTCGCCGTCGACGCCGCGCAGTCCCGCCAGGAACATCGCCATGACGAAGCCACTGGATTGCCAGATCGCGGCGATGACGACGCAGTAGATCGCCGTATCGGTCTGGACGATCCAGTCCAGCGTGAAGCTCTCGAAGCCCCAGTCACGTACGATCTTCTCGATGCCGATGCCGGGGTTCAACAGCCACTTCCACGCCGTCCCGGTGACAATGAAGGACAGCGCCATGGGATAGAGGTAGATGGTGCGGAGCACGCCCTCGCCACGGATCTTCTGGTCGAGGAGGATCGCGAGCAGGAGTCCGATCGCGGTGGCGAGGCCGATATAGAGCACGCTGAAGATGAACAGATTCTCAAGCGCGGTCCACCAGTTGCTGTTGGCCCACAGGCGCTCATAGGCACGCAGCCCGTCCCACGTCATCACCGGCATGAAGCGGGACTTGGTGAAGGACAGGAACGTCGTCCACAGGATGAAGCCGTAGACGAAGAACAACGTGATGAGGAATGTCGGTGCCAGGACGATTTTCGGTAAATGCTCGCCCAGCCAGTCCGACTTCCGGCTCGGCGCGGCGCTCTCGACGGCGACCGCCATGACTGCCCTCCCTGCGCCCGTGGTGCCGACCCGGGGGCCGGCACCACGGGTTCTTGCTTACTTTGCGTTGGCGACTGATTCCGACAGCTTCTTGGCGGCGTCGGCCGAGCTCATGTCGCTATTGAAGAACTCGGTCACCACGTCGTAGACGGCGCCCTTGACCGATTCCGACGCGGCATGACCATGCGCCATGCTGCCCATGAGCGCATCGTTCGCCGTGGCTTCCTTGGCATCGGCGATCGCCTTCTTGCCGCAGGCGTCGAAGTTGGTGTCGGGGACGTCGGTACGTGCCGGGATCGAGCCCTTCTTCAGGTTGAAGCTCTCCTGGAAAGCCGGGTCCATGATCGCGGCCGCGAGCTTGAACTGCGCGTCCTGCTCGTCGGCGGTGACCTTCATCATGCCGAAGGCGTCGCTGTTGAAGGTGACCGCACCCTGCGTGCCCGGGTAGCGGAAGCAGAGGACGTCGGTGCCGGGCACCTTGCCGGCATTGAGCCACTCGCCCTTGGCCCAGTCGCCCATGATCTGCATGCCGGCCTGGCCATTGATCACCATGGCGGTGGCGAGATTCCAGTCCCGGCCAGGGAAGTTGGGATCTACCATGCCGCGGATCGCGCGCATCTGGTCGAACGCCTTGGCCATGGTGTCGGAGGCCAGGGCCTCCTCGTCGAGCTCGATGAAGGCCTTCTTGTAGAAGTCCGGGCCGCCGGCACTGATCACCGCACCGTCGAAGATGGTGGCTTCCTGCCAGGCTTGGCCACCATGGGCCACGGGCGTGATGCCTGCCTCCTTGAACTTGTTGGCCAGCTCGACGAAGTTCTCCCAGGTCGTGGGCTCCGGGCCGCCGACCTTGTCGAACAGCGCCTTGTTCACCCAGACCCAGTTGGTCGAGTGCATGTTGAACGGCGCCGCCACATAATGGCCGTCATACTTGTCGATCGCCTGCAGCGCCGGCGGGATCACCTTATCCCAGCCGTCCTTCTCCGCCAGTGGCGTGAGATCGCCCAATGCCCCCTGCTCGGCCCAGTCCTGGATCACGAGGCCCAGCATCTGCATGGCCGTGGGCGGATTGCCGGCTGCCATGCGCGCCTGCAGCACGGTACGGGCCTGGTCGCCGCCACCGCCTGCTATCGCCGCGTCCTTCCAGCCGACGCCTTCCTGCTCGAGGTTCTGGCGCAGCACCTGCAGCGCTGCAGCCTCGCCGCCCGACGTCCACCAGTGGATGACCTCGACTTCCTCGGCCGCCCGGGCCTGCACGGCCGCAAAGGCGAGACCGATCACGGCTGTGCTCGCCAGAAGTATTCGTCTTGTCAGCATTCGCGTTCTCCCTGTCCGCATTACACACTCTGCACACGCCGGTGCTGCGTTCACAAGCCGCATGCTCGCGCCATAGCTGTTCGGCCGGCGGTACGCCCTAGTCAAGATCCTGTCCCGGCCGGTCCGGGCTGGCAAATCGCCCGTCTTCGGGTGGGGGCAGCCACCAGTCGGTACGCGGCCCGCGGTGCATCTGAATGGTCTTGACCTCGGTGTAGTCGAGCGTCGCGTGACGCCCGAGCTCGCGCCCGATTCCGCTGGCGCCGAAGCCGCCGAACGGCAGCTCGGCGAAGCCCTCCATGAACGTGTTGAGCCAGACCGTGCCGGCCCGAATGCCGGCTGCCGCCAGCTGGCAGGTATCGTGATCCCGGCTCCAGACGCCGGCCGAGAGGCCGTATCCCGTGCCATTGGCGATGGCCACCGCCTCCTCGACCGTCTCGAAGGTCAGCACCGACAGGACCGGCCCGAACACCTCCTCCCGGGCGATCGCCATGTCGGGCGCGACGCCGGTGACCACGGTCGGCGCCATGAAGCGCCCATGATCGGAGGCGAGCCGACGACCGCCGAGCCTGAGCTCGGCGCCGGCTGCAATGGCGCCGTCGACATGACCCTCGATCTTGCCCAGATGCTCGGGCGTGATGATGGCCCCGACCCTTGTGGCTTCGTCCAGAGGATCGCCTACCGGCACATCGTGCGAGCGCGCCACGATCTCATCCACGAAGCTGTCGGCGATCTGCCGCTGCACGAGGAGGCGGCTGCCGGAGTTGCAGCACTCGCCGGCGTTGAAGTAGACGCCGAACAGCACCGCATCGAGCGCCGCGCCGAGGTCCGCGTCGGCAAAC
>JAPJRA010000241.1 GCA_030824835.1 Geminicoccaceae bacterium
GGCACCGATGAGGCAGCCGGAGGCCCGGTCTCGGGCTTCTCCGGTGCTGTCACACGGGTGGCCGAACGCACCACGGCAGGTGCCATCATCGCCTTGCGGATAGCGCTGTCACCGCAGACAGGACAGCTGATAGCACCCTCGGCCGCCTGACGCTCGAAGGCAGCACCGTCGCGGAACCAACCTTCGAAATCGTGGTCGTGAGCACAGTGCAACGCGAACCTAATCATCGCACATCCAGGTCGGGCGTGTCCGCACCGTTGCTGCCCAACAGCGGATCGAGCCCGCCCGAAGCTTCCAGTGCCTGAAGATCGTCCGAGCCACCGAGCGCCAAACCGTTCACGAAGACCTGAGGCACCGTGCGACGCCCATTGGCGCGCGCAATCATCTCCTCCCGCCGGCCCGGGTACTGCCAAAGGTCGATCTCGATGTACTCGACGCCTTTGCGATTCAGCAGCCGTTTGGCTCGAACGCAATAGGGGCAAAGGGGAGTAGTGTAGATCTCGACCATCGGCATGTTCGAACCGCGCCCGGGGAGGTGCCAATTTCATGGCACTGCAACGTCAGCATCATATAAGCGCCGCGTCGTCCTTGACCACCCGTGCGAGCACCAGCGCATCCACATGTGTGGCCCCGGCGCGCCGCAATACGGCCGCACACGCCGCCAGCGTCGCTCCCGTGGTAAGGACGTCGTCCACCAGCAAGATCCGTGCCCCGGCCACCCTCAATGGCTGCCGGACGCGAAACGCATCGGCAGTGACGTTGGAGCGCCGCGCGGCCGCACCAAGTCCCCGTTGCGATGCCGTGGGGCGGTAGCGCTGCAGGACGGAGGGAGCCCAGGTCCGGCCGGACAGCTTAGCGATACGCTGCGCGAGCACGGCCGACTGGTTGAAGCCGCGCATCAGCAGCCGCCATCGGTGCAGTGGCACCGGCAGGATGAGGTCGGCGTCGGCGAGCAGTTCCTCCCCCGCTTGTGTCATCCAGCGGGCGAACAAGGACACCCCATCGAGCCGCCCACCGCGTTTGAAGCCTAGAATCAGCCTGCTGCTGCGCGGATCGTAGCGGAGCGCGGCACGCGCCCTGTCGAAGGCGGGCGGCAAGAGCGCACATTGCGCACACAGCGGCGCATCGGCGAATGCATGCGGCAGAGGCAGACCACAGCACCGGCACCAGGGCGGCGCCAAGAGCCGCAACTCGCTCCAACATGGCGGACATAGTCCATCGGGAGCGCCGACCTCGATCCCGCAGGCGAGACAGCGAGGCGGCAGAAGCAGATCCAGCAGGGCACCGCCGACATGGGCAGCCGATCGCAGCCAAGGTGCGAAAAAGTTGAAGTCAGCAACTCCAAGGTGGATATTATCTGATATTGCTAAACTAATAGATTGATAGGGTGCCGGTCAACGACGGTCGCCTCAGCGATATCGGGGCTCGAGCGCTGCCTGGAGGCCGTCACCCAGGAGGTTGAAGGCTAGCACGGCCAGGAAGATCAGCAGTCCCGGCAAAAGAGCCAGCCGCGGTGCCTCGAACAGCAGGTCCTGGGCTCCTGTCAGCATATTGCCCCAGCTTGCCAGGGGCGGCTGTACGCCCAATCCGAGAAAGCTCAGCACGGATTCGATCAAGATCACGTTGCCGATGGACAGGGTCGTCGCCACCACCAGCGGACCGCGGGCATTAGGCAGGATGTGCCGCCACATGATGCGAACTGGGCCGGCCCCCATCGCCCTCGCTGCCCGAACGAATTCCCGGCTGCGCAAGGTGAGCGCGCTCGCCCGCGCCAGCCGCGCGGTGGTGGTCCAGCCGAACAGAGCCACAATCACGACGATCCGAATGACGCTCACGAACTCGCCCTGGGCAGGAATCCCGAGCTTGCCGAGATCGATGGCCGCCAGCACGATCAGCAGCGGCAGCAGCGGCAGGCTGATGACGGTGTCGGTCAGCCGCATCAGAGCAGCATCGATGGCACCGCCGAGATAGCCCGCCGTCACGCCGACTCCTGCCCCAATCGCTGCCGCCAGCAGCGCGCCGCAGAGACCCACCGCCAGCGACACGCGTCCGCCCTGGAGCAGACGCAGCAGCACGTCGCGGCCCAGCTCGTCCGTCCCCAGCAGATGCACGGCACTGGGGGGTTCGAGACGAGCCAGCAGATCGATCGCCGCCGGATCGCCGCCCATCCACGCTGCCAGCAGCGGCTCTGCCGCTACGAGCAGCAGCAGCACCGCCAACAGCAGCACGGCGGCGCAGAAGCCCGGATCGGCCAACGACCGACCCCATGACGACACCGGCCGGAACCCGCTGTCAGCCGGCATAGTTGATCCTTGGATCGAGCCAGATATAGGCGACGTCGGCAGCGAGGTTGCTCAGGAGCGTCACCAGGGTGGCCAGCATCAGTGCCAGCAGCGCCAGGTTGAAGTCGCTTCCGAGGATGGCGTCGTAGATCAGCTTGCCCATGCCCAGATAGGCGAAGGTCGTCTCGACGACGAGAGCGCCGGAGAACAGTGAGCCGAACGACAGGGCGATCATGGTTGTCACCGGCAGTATGGCGTGGCGCAGGGCATGCCGGAGCAGCAGCCGCCCCTCCCCCACGCCTGCCGCCCGCGCGGTGCGGATGAACGGCTCCCGCAACGTCTCCAGCATGGCGGCACGCATAAAGCGCAGGAACACACCGGTCGTCAGTAGCGACAGGGTCATAACTGGCAATGCCAGATAGCGCAGCCGGTCCCATACACCGCCGCCGTCGATGCTTGCGGCTCCGCCTGCCGGCAGCCAGCCCAGTTCCACTGCGAACAGGATGATGAGAAGCAGTCCGAGCCAGAACGCCGGGATGGAAAAGCTCACGAAGGCTATCATGTTGACCGCCCGGTCGAACCAGCCGCCTGGCCGAGCGGCGGCCCACACGCCGGCGGGTATGGCCAATAACAGGGCCAAGCCGAAGCTGATCCCCATCAGCAGCAGGGTATTGGCCAATCGAGTGCCCAAGACCTGGATCGCGGGCACCGCATAGAGGCGCGAATAGCCGAAATCGCCTTGTACGGCTCGCCCGAGCCAATGCACCCATCGTTCCACCAGCGGCCGATCCAGGCCATTCAGGGCTTTCAGTCGCTGGGCGTCGGCAGCCGTGAGCGAAGGATCGGCCTGGACCATCAGGTCGATCGGGTCGCCGGGCATCAAGTCGATCAGCGCAAAGATCACATACGAAACGACGAGCAGCACCAGCGTGCATTCGAGCAGGCGCCGGCCAATGAACGCGATCATGCCTAAGACGGTACCCTGAGCGGCGGCGACGTCAATCCTCGGCCCTGAACTGGCCGCGGATCCGACTTCTCGGCCCGTCATGCTGCGCCAGCTGATTCATCAGCTCCACCTGGATCTCCTGGATCTCCATCAGCCGCTCCCACTGATGGTGCAGCAGGTGGTCGACCTTCTCGTGGAGAAGGCGGATCTCGAGCTCGGCCTTGAGGTTGACGAGATAGTCGTTCTGGGAGCGGCGCCGATCACGCGTCTCCTGGCGGTTCTGGCTCATCATGATCACCGGCGCCTGGACCGCCGCGAGGCAGGAGAGCACCAGGTTGAGCAGGATGTAGGGATAGGGGTCGAAGGCGCCGGTCGCCAGGATCCATGTGTTGGTGCCCATCCACAGCACCATGGTGGCCGCGAACAGGATCAGGAAAAGCCAGCTGCCGCCGAAGGACGCCACGCGATCCGCCAGCTTCTCGCCGAATGTCTGGGTCTCGTCGAGCTCGTCGTCGACGTTCGACGAGAGTATCGTGTGATGCGCCAAGCGGTCGACCACCGACTGCTCCAGGGTGGTGACCTCGCCGAGGCCCTCCTCGATCACCGACCGGACCTCCTCGGCACGAAAGCGGTTCAGGTCGTCGATGCAGATGAAGCTGTTGGGTGCCCAGGTCGGCACGACCTTGGCGATACGATCGACCAGACGAGGACGAACGAGACCTGCCGGTACCAGCGGCACCTCCCGGCGGTGCCGGCCGCAGATCTGGCAGACAGCGTGACCGTTGGCGCCGTAGGCAGCCACCATGCTAGTTCTCCTGAACCTGCCACCGTTCAACCCAAAGGGTCGTCGGCGCCATGTGACCGGTCGGCTCCACACCCCTCAGCCATTTGGGCCAGACATGGGCGTCGGCCCGGAAAAACAGCGGCAGCGCCGGCAGTTCCTCGGCGTAAATGCGCTGCAGCTCATGCCAGAGCGTCGCCCGTTTGTCGCGGTCGAGCTCGACCTCGATCGCATCCAGCAGGTCATCGACGTGCGGGTCGCGAAATCCCGTGTAGTTTTGACCGGACCAGCCATTTGCCTCGGTCGGGATCTCGTCGGAATGCAGCGTGCTGCGTGGCACGTTCTCCGGCGAGCTGATCCACGCGAACAGCGCCAACCCCGTGAACCGCCGACGGCTTACGGTCTCGCCGAAGAACACGCGGGGCGGCTCGTTCTTGATCGCGATATCGATTCCGAGCTGGCGCCACTGACCCTGCGCCACCTGCTCGATCAGCTCGCGGGTGCGGTTACCGGCCGTGGTCATCAGCTCCAGCCGAAGCGGTTCGCCAGCAGCGTTGCGGCGGAGCCCGTCCGCGCCCGCAGGCCAGCCCGCCTCGTCGAGCAAAGCCGCCGCTCGATCCGGCTCATAAGGGTAGTGACGCACATCGTCCGTATGCACCCAGTCCAGCGGATGAACGGGTGTGTCGGCCACCGGCTGCCGGCCGGCAAACAGCTTCTGGCTGATCGCCGCGCGATCGAGACCGTAGAGCAGAGCCTGACGAACGCGCCGGTCCGCCAGCGCCGGGTTGTCCAGCATGACGTCCAGGTGCTCGAAGACCAAGCCGGGCTTGTAGAAGACCTGATACTGGTCGCCGTGGCGACGCTCGAATGCAATGGCCTGGTCGAGCGACATCCCGGCCGACCCTTCGATCATGTCGATCTCGCCGGACAGCAGATTTGCCTCCAGAGCAGCAGTATTCTCGATTGCCTTGACGGCGATACGGTCGAACGCCGGCGGCTCGCCCCACCAGGTGGGATTGCGTTCGAGCACGATCTGGGTGCCCGGCACCACCTGCGCGATGCGGTAGGGGCCGAAGGCGAGCCCCGGATTGGTCGGATCGGTGTCGAACAGCGTGCGGTTTCTGTAGGTGTCGGGGTCCGCCTCGAACACCTTGCGTTCCAGATGTTCCGGCAAAAGGCGGAAATCGTTGATCGCGTTGTAGCTGAAGCCCAGTTTCTCATCGTGGACGACGAAGGTCTTGTCGTCGATCGCATCGATTCGCCAGAAGCGTCGATACATTTCGCCGTTGCCGACCCCACTCTTGGGGTGCCGGCCGACCTCCCAGGTGAAAAGCACGTCCTTGGTGGTGATCGGCGTGCCATCTCCCCAGATCGCATCGGCCCGAATGGTATAGGTCATGGCGACGCCGTGCTTGCCACCAGGTGCCTCTTCCGCCACCGCCCTGCCATTGGCGAACGTCGGCAGCTCGGTGCAGAGCATGCAAACCAATTCCCAGTTCTGGTCGAACACGGTCAGCGGCCGCTGCGTCAGACCCAGCACGTAGGATTTGGTTACCATCGTGTCGATGTTGGGGTGGAGATTGGAAGGAAACTGGCTGACGCCGATAGCGAGATCGCGGGCCCAGGCCGGTGCGGCAGCGAGGCAGAGGCCGATGAGGAAGGCGGCAAGGCGGGGCATGGATCTGTGTTCCAGATGGCTGCTCCTGGAGCGTTAGCAGGCCGAACGCGGCATGACCAACAGACAGCGTTCGGAACATGGCTCGCCACCGGTTGCCACGGCTCCGTTGCGCGACACTCTTGAAACTGCCATCGGTTGCCGGCAATTGCGGCGACAGTGGCTGGCACCCAGGCGACAAGCCCGGGTGAATTTGTGTCGTCCGCTCTGCAACGGAAACGCCGCAGCAGTCGGCCGACCAGTGCGAGACAGGGAGCTATCGGATGCGACGCAACCGCTGCGCCAAGATCGTGGCCACCCTTGGTCCGTCGAGTTCGACCAAGGAGCGGATCCGCGAGTTGGCCGATGCCGGGGCCGATGTGTTCCGCTTCAATTTCAGCCACGGCAGCCACGACGACCATGCCGCCCGCTTCGCCATCCTGCGTGAGGTTGAGACCGAGCGTGGTCGTCCCATCGGCTCGATCATGGACCTGCAGGGGCCCAAGCTGCGGGTCGGACGATTCGCTGCCGGACGGGTGGTACTGGCTCGCGGTGCCAACTTCCGCCT
>JAPJRA010000242.1 GCA_030824835.1 Geminicoccaceae bacterium
GGGCACTGTACTCAGTGCCGGCGCTGTCCGGGCGCAGGAGATCACGATCAACATGGCGGTGCCCGACTGGCCGCCGACCCGGTTCATGAAGGAGGAGTTCGACCGCTCCTTCAAGTCGCCGACCGGCAAGAACGTGAAGCTGGTGATGGACTTCATCCCGTGGCCCTCATTCTACGAGCGCGTCGCGGCCTCGCTGACCTCCGGCGAGCAGAAGTACCAGATGATCGTGACCGACAGCCAGTGGTTGGGGTCGTTCGTCGAGGGCGGGTACTACAAGGACCTGACCGACGACATGAAGAACGATCCCGAGCTGACCAAGATCATGAAGGACCTGCATCCGGTCCTGGTCTCGGCCTACTCGACCTATCCGCACCAGACAGCCAAGCAGCTCGAGGAAGCAGGTGAGTGGCCGAAGGACGGGGTGCACTATTACGGCTTCCCGCAGTTCCCCGACACCTACGTCACCTATTATCGCAAGGATCTGTTCTGCAACGAGAAGGAAGCAGCCAAGTTCCAGGCGAGCTTCAATCAGAAACTGCCGTGCACCTATGAGGACTGGCAGCAGGTCGATTGGGACGTGTGGGCGAATATCGGCAAGCATTTCCAGCGCAAGAAGGGCGACCCGCTGGGCGACGGCGTGGCCGACGACAATTTCTATGGCACCGCCTACCAGGCCGGCGTCGCCTACGATTTCTCGACCATGGCCGTGAACGCCTTCATCTGGCAGCAGGGCGGCTCGATCTGGGACGAGACCAAGGCTCCTGAGGGCCAGGCGCTCGGCGTCGTGAACTCGGACATCAACGTCAAGGCGTTCGAGCAGTATCTCAGCATGCTGCCCTACTCGCCCCCGGTAGCGAAGACCGGCCAAATGGACATCTTCGTCGTCCAGGACCTGTTCATGCAGGGCAAGGTCGCGGCGGCGATCGACTGGGTCGGCCTTGGCGAGCCCGTGCTGGACCCGAAGACGTCGAAGGTCTCCGACAAGTCGGCGTTCGGCGTGGCGCCTGGCACCAAGAAGGCCGACGGCACGATCGACCGGACCGGCAATATCGGTGGCCAGCCCTTCGTGCTGACCACCTGGAACAGCCCCGAGGTCGACGAGGCGGCGCTCGAGGTGGTGAAGTGGTGGCTGCAGCCCGACACGCAGAAAAAGTTCGTCGCCAATGGCGGTCAGTCGGGTCTGCGCAGCGTCATGGCCGATCCCGAGTATGATTCCCTGCGGCCCTGGAACCGGGCCCACAAGGAGATGCTCGATTGGCAGCGTGACGTCTGGCACATCCCGGAGTTCTTTGAGCTCCTGACGCAGCAGCAGCAGGAATTCGACAAGGCGATCACGGGGCAGATCTCGGCCAAGGAGGCCCTGGATGCCGTGGCGGAATTCCAGGACCGCGTTCTGCGGGATGCCGACCGCATCGAATAGAAGCAAGCACGGGCGGGGCCGGCAGCGATGCCGGCCCCCATGCATCCTGGGACAGGGCGAGGCAACGCGACGGCATGGCGACGACCGATATCATCCGAACGGAGGTGCGGCGGGAGGGTGGCTTCCTGCCCTGGATCATGGCGCCCGAGCGCCGTGGCCCGCTCCTGGTCGCGCCGGCGATCATTGTCCTGTTCTTGATGAACATCTTTCCGCTGCTCTGGTCATTCGGCCTCAGCTTCTTCAACTATCGCGCCAACCGGCAGGCGGTGCCGAGCTTCGAGGGGCTGGAAAATTACGGGCGCGTGCTCACCGACCCCGTGATCTGGGAGCGGTTCCAGACCACGGCGCTGATCGTCGGTGCCAGCGTCTTGCTGCAGCTCGTGCTGGGCTTCCTGCTGGCGCTCCTGTTCGAGCGGCAGTTCCCGCTGCGGCGCCTCCTGCTCACGCTGGTGCTGACACCGATGATGCTGTCGCCCGTGGCGGTCGGCGTGTTCTTCAAGCTCTACTATGAGCCGACCTTCGGACTGGTCAGCCAGTTCATCAACGCCGTCTTCACCGGCGAGCCGTTCGCTCTCCTGGCAACGCCGTTGGGTGCGATCGTCGGTATCGTGGTGGCGGACGCGTGGATGTGGTCGCCGTTCGTCATGCTGCTCGTGCTCGCGGGCTTGGTAAGCGTGCCGAAATATCTCTATGAAGCAGCTGAAGTCGACCGGGCTTCCTGGTGGCGGCGATTCAGTACCATCACCTTCCCCTATATCCGCAGCCTTTTGCTGCTCGCGGTCCTGTTCCGCACGATCGAGACCTTCAAGCTGTTCGACATCGTCTACATCGTCACCCAGGGCGGCCCCGGCTCCGCGACCGAGACGATCGGCGTCTACGTCTATCGGGTGGCGTTCCAGAACTTCCGTACGAGCCAGTCCACAGCGCTCGCCTACATCGTGCTGTTCGTCGTGATCGTGCTCACGAGCCTTTATCTCTACGCCGTCAATCGGCGCAATCAGGAGGCCGCCTGATGCAGGCCCGGCGCGAAATCGGCAAGGCCGGCTGGGGCTGGACCGCCCTGGCGGCGGTCATCAGCCTGATCTACTTCTTCCCGGCGTTCTGGATCATCCTGACCGCGTTCAAGTCACGCGGCGACACGCTGGCGGTGCCACCCGTCCTGTTCTTCCAGCCGATCTGGGACAACTTCGTCAGCGTGTTCTACCGCGCCAGCATCACGGCCCAGGCGTCGCAGGAGACGCAGTTCCTGCGCTACTTCGTGAACTCCATGTTCATCTCGGGCACGAGCGTGCTGCTCGCCCTGATCATCGGCTGCCTCGCCGCCTACGGCTTTTCGCGTTTCCCGTTGAAGGGCAACGACACCTACCTGTTCATCATCCTGACCACCCGGATGATGCCGGCGATCGTCGTGATCATCCCGATCTTCTTGATGTTCCGCCTGACCGGCCTCGCCGGCACCTATGCCGGGATCATCCTGCTCTACACGGCATTCAACATTCCGTTCTCGGTCTGGATGATCAAAAGCTTCTTCGACGAGCTCAACCGCGAGGTCGAGGACGCGGCGCGCATGGACGGCTCGTCGGAGGCCCGCGTGTTCTTCAAGATCTGCCTGCCGCAGGTCACGGCCGGCCTGGCCGCCACCTTCGTCTTCGGCCTGATCCTGACCTGGAACGAGTTCCTGTTCGCTCTCCTGCTCACCGGTGTCGAGACCCGCACGGTGCCGGTGGCGATGGCGCGCACGCTCGGCGGCGAGATCGGCGTCGACTACGGCCTGCTGGCGGCGATCGTCACCTTGTTCCTCATCCCCATCATTGTCGTGACGTTCCTGCTGCAGAACCAGCTCCTGCGCGGGGTGACGTTCGGTACGGTACGGCGTTAGGAGCGCGCGCATGGCCAAGGTCGAGCTCCGCCAGGTCACCAAGCTGTTCGGCCCGTTGCGGGCCGTCGACAGCGCCGATCTCGAGATCGCCGACGGGGAGGTCTTGTGCCTGCTCGGACCCTCGGGTTGCGGCAAGACGACGACGCTGCGGATGATCGCCGGGCTGGAAGCGGCGTCGAGCGGCGACATCATGCTGGGCGGCCAGCGGGTCAACGACCTGCCGACCCGCGAGCGCAACATCGCGATGGCCTTCCAGTTCTATGCGCTCTACCCGAACCTCTCCGTGGCCGAGAACCTCGCCTACCCGCTGCACGCCGAGCGGCTCGGCGCCGCGCGGATCCGTGACAAGGTCGCCGAGACCGCGCGCGTGCTGCAGCTCGACCAGGTCCTGGAACGCCGGCCGAGCCAGCTCGCCGAAGGCGAGAAGCAGCGGGTCGCGGTCGGGCGCTGCATCATCCGTGACCCGAGCTGCTTCCTGTTCGACGAGCCGCTGTCGCGCCTCGACGTCCAGCTGCGTGAGGAGATGCGCAGTGAGATCAAGCTGGTGCTGCAGGACCTGCAGCGGCCGACGATCATCGTCACGCACGACCAGTTCGAGGCGCTGACGATGGCCGACCGGATCGCCGTCATGCGTTCCGGCCTGATCGAGCAGGTGGCGACGCCGCATGGCATCTTCGCCAAGCCCGCCAACCTGTTCGTCGCCGGGTTCATCGGCACGCCGCAGATGAACCTGCTTCCCGCCGAGCTCGAGGGTTTCGGCGACGACGGACGGGCGCGGTTCACGATCGAGGGCGGCCAGCGCCTGGCCCTCGTCGTCGATCCCCGCGTGCGCGATCTGCTGGCCGGCGCCAAGGTCACGCTCGGCATCCGCCCACGCAACCTCGAGATCGTGCACGAACCCGTCGACGACGGTCTTTCCTCCGTCGTCGACATTATCGAGCCGATGGGTGCCGAGACCCTCGCGCACCTCAACGACGGGCACCACGACATCCGCGTGGTGACGGGCTGGCGGACACCGATCGCCGAAGGCGAGCGGATCCACGTCCGCTGGCAGCCCGGTCAGACGCATGTCTTCGACGCGACGGGGGAGGCGGTACGTTCATGAACACGGGCAAGGTTGCGGGTATGTCCGCAACACAGGCGCGGAGCGTCGAGGGCCTGATCATCGCGTTCTGCCTGTTCGCCCTGTTCGCGATCTTCCAGCCCTTCTCGCTGGGCCTGTTCTCGGTCGGCTGCGGCCTCGTGGTGTTCGGCGGGCTCGTCTTCAACCTGGTGCCCCTGTGCCAGCCCGGTCGCCCCGCGCGCGATCTGGTCCGGGCGGCCGGGATCATCGCGCTGGTGTTCGCCGTGATCCTGGGCCTGGCGCTGCTCTCGGCCTATCTCTACGGCGTCTACCTGGCGGCGCAGCGCGCCTGAGGATGCGTGCTCAGTCGGGGCTTTCCCCGGCCGCGTCCGCCGTCTCGCCCAGGCCATCGAGCTCGTTCGCCAGCCACCAGTAGCGAAACCCCTGGCCACGCAGCCAACGCTCGAGCCGGTCGAGGTTCGTCCACTCGCGAGCGAGGCCACGGGCGCTGACGACCCTGGCCGAGATCCCGTCGACCTGGACGAACACGCCCCAGGCGTGCGGGTGCCGTCCCTGGTCCCCAAAGCCGCCGCCCATCTGGCTGCGCACGACCCGAGCCACGGTGGGATAGCCCACGAGGCGGTAGGAGCTGCGCAGCGCGCCCAGATCCGACTGGCGCACGGTCGGGTTGGCGAGCGTCGGAATCATGCCGGCCGGCCCCTGGACATGATCGGCCTGGGACCTACATCATGGACCATGATGTTGCCTCAGCATGATTGGATCACCCCATGCAGCTCACCTTCAACGCCGTTCACGAGCCCGAGCCAAGTGCTAGATGGCAGGCATTGTTCGAGCGCGCCTGGCCCGGCTGGCGGGCCTGGTACCTCGGCCGGGGCGGCGATCCCAATCCGCGTCTCGACGTCGCCGAGCGCGCCCTGCGCCACCACATGCCCGAGCTGGAGCGGCCCTGGCGACGGCTGGTGGACCTTGCCGGAGGAGGGGATCTCGCCGCCAATTTCCTCACCTTCTGGTGCCCGCCGCCCTATCTGGTCCACTGCTCGCAGGCGGTCCTGCTGCATGATGACGGACCGCTGCTGGTCCGCAACTACGATCTCGACCCCAAGCTCAGCGAATCCACGGTTCTGTGCAGCTCCTGGACCGGGCGCAAGGTCATCGCCACCATGGAAGGCATCGCCGGTGCCGCCGACGGCATCAACGATGCCGGGCTCGCCGTCTCCCTGACCTTCGGCGGTCGACGGGTCACCGGCACGGGCTTCGGCATCCCGCTGATCATGCGCTACCTCCTCGAGATCTGCGACCGCACGGCCGATGCGGTGGCCGTGCTGCGGCGCGTGCCGTCGCACATGTCCTACAACGTCACCATCGTCGATCGGGCCGGCGAGGTGGCCACCGTCTTCGTGGCCCCCGATCGCCCCGCCATCGTCACCCGGCGCCGGGCGACGGCCAACCATCAGCAGCGGGTCGAATGGCCGGAGCAGGCGCGCTTCTCCCGCACCGTGGAGCGCGAGGCCCACCTGCTGAAGCTGCTCGAGGAGCGGAACCTGACGCCACCGCAGCTGGTCCGGGCCTTTCTCGCCCGGCCGCTGCTCAGCACCAACTACACTGGCGGCTTCGGCACGGTCTACACGGCGGCCTACCGTCCGGCCGAGGCCGGGATGACCCTGCACTGGCCGGGCCAGCAGCCATGGGAGCTGCGTTCCGGGGACTTCCAGGAGGGCCAGCGCGAGGTCCGCTACCGCGACGGCATCATCGGCCAGCGCACCGCCCGGCCATCGCGACGGGCAGCAGGGCCGGCCGTCGCCGCGCTGGTCGGCCGCGGCCTGCCCGAGCCC
>JAPJRA010000243.1 GCA_030824835.1 Geminicoccaceae bacterium
CTACACCCAGATCGGCCTCGTGACCCTGATCGGCCTGATCAGCAAGCACGGCATCTTGATGGTCGAATTCGCCAACGAGCTGCAGCGCAACGAGAATCTCGACCGCCGCCGGGCCATTGCCCGGGCGGCGCGGGTGCGGCTGCGGCCGATCCTGATGACCACGGCCGCCATGGTGGTGGGCCTGTTCCCGCTGCTGGCGGCAGCCGGTGCGGGTGCCGCCAGCCGCTTCGCGATCGGCCTCGTGATCGTGTCGGGCATGCTGATCGGCACGCTGTTCACGCTGTTCGTGCTGCCCGCCGTCTACACCATGCTGGCGGCCGACCATCGCCCGGCCACCAGTGCCCGGCGGACCGAGGAGCTGGCGGCGGTCTCCTGAGCCGCCGGCTACTCGGCCGACAGTGGCCGGGCGGCCGCGACGCGCAGATGCCGGGCGATGGTCGCGGTGTCGGCGGCGCGGATCAACAGCCAGCTCGAGACGGCGGCGACGGCGGCCACGGTCGCGGCCGCGAGCAGGATGGCCTGGTAGCCATGGCCGAAGCTCAGCAGGGCCAGCCCCTGCAGCTCGGGAGGGACGGCCGCGAGATCGCCGGCGACGATGCTGTGGATCAGCTCCGCGCGGCCGGCCGTCGAGTCGGGCAGGGAGGCGGCGACCGTGGCCGCGACCCGGGCGAACAGGATCGTGCCCAGCGCCGCGAAGCCGACGACGATGCCGGTGAAGCGGATCGTGCCGCCGATGCCCGAGCCCATGCCGGCGCGCTCGGGCGGGATGGCGCTCATGCTGACCTTGGCGGTCTCGCCGTTGAGGATGCCGGCGCCGATTCCGGCGAGCAGCATGCCACCCAGCAGGGCAGGGTAGTGGAATGAAGGTGCGGTGAAGGCCAGCCACAGCATGCCGGCGCCGACCAGCGCCAGGCCGATGGTCAGCAGGGCGCGTCCGGTCAGCCGGTGGGTCAAATGGACGGCCACCAGCCGTGGCACGACGAACAGCGGCAGGGCCATCGGCAGCATCAGCAGGCCGGCGGCCTGCGAGCCGTAGCCGAGCCCGCTCTGCAGGTAGAGCGGCAGGTAGTTGAGCATCGTCAGCATCGATGCGGCATAGGCGAGCCCGGCCAGGCAGGCGCCGACATAGGTCGGGTTGCGGAAGACCCGCAGGTCGACCATCGGCTGCGCCTGCCGGAGTTGGGTCAGCAGAAAGATCAGGAACAGCAACACTGCGACGGCGAGCTCGAGCCGGACCGAACGGCTGGACCAGCCGGCATGGTTGGCGAAGATCAGGGCGAGCGTGAGGAGGAACAGGCTGGCGCTGAACGACAGCAGGCCCGGGATGTCGATGCGCCGCGCGGCAGGGTCGCTCGATTCCTCGACGGCATGGAGGGCGAGCGCGAGGATGGCGATGCCCACCGGGATGTTCACGTAGAAGGCCCACTCCCAGCCGAACTGTTGGGTGAGAAACCCGCCGATGATCGGGCCCAGCGAGATCGCGATGCCGATCACCGAGCCCCAGAAGGCGAACGCCCGTGCCCGCGCCGGCCCACGGAACGTGTGCGAGAGCGTGGCCAGCGCCGCGCTCAGCTGTAGCGCCGCGCCAATTCCCTGCACCGCGCGGGCGGCGTTGAGCATGGTGACGCTGGTGGCGGCACCGCAGGCGAAGGAGGCCACGGTGAACACGGCGAGGCCGATCAGCAGCACGCGCTTGCGGCCGTAGCGGTCGGCGAGCGAGCCTGCCGCCAGCAGCAGGGACGCGAAGGCCAGCGTGTAGGCGCTGACGACCCACTCGATGGCAGCGAAGTCGGCACCCAGCGAGCGCGCGATCGACGGCAGCGACACGGCGATGATGTTGGCGTCGAGGCTGATCATGAAGGAGGGCACGGAGACGCAGAGCAGGACCAGGGTCTGGTGCCTGCTGTCCCTGGCGTCCTGGCTGGTCGGCATGATCGGCAATCCCGCTGGCTAGCGGGCATGCCCGCGCCCGTGCAGCTTAGGATCGACCACATGCGTCCCAAATGTCATTTATCCGTCGTTTTCAGACATGGGGCCGTTCTGCGCCCCATCGTTCCGGACGGGCGGAGCAGTAGAACCCGTAAGCCCGAGACGGTGAAACAGCCGGCCCAAGCTTTGCTCGAAAGGCGTATTAAGGTTCACCGCCGGCGCATAGTGATTTAGCCTGGAGGCTAAGACCAACGGTCAATGAGAAACCAAGCGGGGGCGAAATGGTAAGGCAGGTCCTGTCATGTGGGCTGGCTTTGGGCGTCATGTTGCTGGCCGGTCAGGTCAGCGCCGAGCAATCAGGCGTCGATCATCGACTCGACTATGTCGGCCTGTGGGAAGGTATGAGCCTGCTCGAGGGCGGCTCCGCGGCCGTGTCGATCTACCCGAATCCCGACGGAACGCTCACCTCCATTACCTTGACCGCGGTCCGTGATCCCAAGCTCGGGCCGGTGTGCACGGGCGAGGGGCGAGACGTGATCCGGTCCATCTATGCCATGAAGAAAGGCCGTCCCGAGCTGGTCGACCACACCATCACCTGCGCCAGCGGCAAGGTCATCAAGGGGACGATACCCGTCCGGCTGGTGTTTGACCGGAAGTTCGATCTTCTGCGGATATTTTTGGGCAGCAGTTCGGAGCCGATCAACGTGCTGCATCGTGCCAGCAGCAAGGGACCCGGCTAGCCGCGAAGCGCTCGCGGCACGTCGGGACGCGCCCCGATCGCATCCGGCCCGGCCGCGGCTCTCTCCAGGGGGCGTCCCGCCCTTGCGTCGGTCGATCGGTAACGCACTGGCGCTCGCTCCCCTGGGACCTGGCACGCGGCTGGCCGTGGCGCACCCCCTCTGCTAGAGGCGACCGAGCCCCCTCGGGAGATCTCGGTATGCTGAAGGAATTCAAGGAGTTCGCCCTCAGGGGCAACGTGCTCGACCTGGCCGTTGGGATCATCATCGGCACGGCCTTCACGGCCATCGTGACGTCGCTCGTGGACGACATCATCATGCCGCCGCTCGGGGTCTTGCTGGGTGGCGTCGACTTCTCCGGCTACTATCTGCAGCTCACCGACCTTGCGCACGACTACCCGTCCTTGCAGGCGGCACGCACAGCCGGCGTCGCGGTGATCGCGTTCGGCTCGTTCGCCAACGCGGTGATCAAGTTCGTGATCGTGGCGTTCGCCGTGTTCCTGCTGGTCAAGCAGGTGAACAATCTCCGCCGGCTCGTGGACGGCGACGAGCCTGCGGCGCCAGCGCCGCCGTCGCCGGAACTCTTGGTGTTGCAGGAGATCCGCGACCTGCTGAAGCGGCGCGGACCGGGGTGAGGGGGTTCCGGTGGAGACGTCGTCACCGAGATGTCACGGGTAGCGCCTACACGCCGTCGCAGTTCATTGCATAGCCAAGTCCCTCGGAGGGTCGACGATGATGCGTGGCGTTCTGCTCGCTACCACGGCCATGCTGGCGCTGCCCGCGATGGCGATGGCCAAGGATCCGCTGGTGTTCGCGCCGACGGCAGCGCCGGCCGATGACGCCGCCAAGCGGGCGGTGACCGCAAGCCCCTCGGTGACCGTCGACGGGACCGAGGTCGCGATCGGCTACCAGACGCTGCTGCGTACCGGCCAGAAGATCGGCGCGGGCGTGTTCGGGCAGATCCTAGACGTGAACGGCGAGCCCATCATCGGCAAGGACGGCTCCGCCATGGTCTCGCCGTCGACCGATTTCTCCTCGATCCTGGAGAAGGACGGCCAGCTGTACGTCGTGTCGCATTTCGAGACCCGGCCGGCCGCGGTCTACGTCACCGAGGTCACGCAGGCGGACGACGGCATGCTGACGGCCGTCGACACCCAGGCCGTCGACTTCTCGGCCGACTGGGGCCTGTGGGTGCCGTGCGCCGGCTCCGTAACGCCGTGGGGGACGCATCTGGGCTCGGAGGAGTACGAGCCCGACGCCGTCAAGGTCGAGGCGGCAACGTCGGTCGAGGAGCTGGAGAAGCTCGACGAGGATCCGACCGCGATGGCCATGTATTTCGGCTTCGACCCGAGCAAGGATGACATCGCGGCCTTCCGCAAGGCCTTCAACCCCTACGCCTATGGCTACATCACCGAGATTGCCATCGGCGATGCGGGCAAGCCGGCGGCCGCCAAGCACTACGCGATGGGCCGCTTCGCGCACGAGCTCGGCAAGGTGATGCCCGATCAGAAGACGGTCTACCTCTCTGATGATGGGACCAATGTCGGGCTTTACCGCTTCGTCGCCGACGAAGCCGGCAAGCTCGATACCGGGACGCTCTATGCTGCCAAGTGGACCCAGACCAGCGCCGAAAATGGTGGTGCTGCGGACATCAGCTGGGTCGATCTCGGCCATGCCGACAGCGCGTCGGTCAAGGCGCTGGTCGCCGGCGGCACCAAGTTTGGCGACATCTTTGAGATGGCGAAGATGGGCGAGGACGGCAGCTGCGCCGAGGGTTTCGGCGCCTCGGTCGCCAACGGTACCCTGGAGTGCCTGAAGGTCAAGGAGGGCATGGACCTCGCCGCCTCGCGCCTCGAGACCCGGCGCTATGCCGCACTCAAGGGCGCCACGGTCGAGCTGCGCAAGGAGGAAGGCATCGCCTTCGATGCCGATCACCATCGCCTCTACGTCGCCATCTCCGAGATTTCCAGCGGGATGGAAGATCAGGCTTCCAAGGGCAAGGCGAGCGGCAAGTACGATCTCGGCGGCGGCAACGACATCAAGCTCGCCTACAATCCCTGCGGGGGCGTCTACGCGCTCGACCTCGACGCGGACTATGTCGCGTCGAACATGAAGGCGATCATCGTCGGCAAGCCGCACAAGTACGAGGATGGCTCCGAGTGGGCCGGCAACACCTGTGACATGGACGGGCTGGCCAATCCGGATAACATCTCCTACCTGCCCGGCCGCGACACGCTGTTCATCGGCGAGGACACGGGCTCAGGGCATCAAAACGACGCGGTGTGGGCGCTCAACCTCGCCTCGGGCGATCTGACCCGAATTCTGACCACGCCCTACGGCGCCGAGACCACCTCGGTCTATGCCTACCCGGACGTCCACGGCCATGGCTACGTAATGGCCGTGGTCCAGCATCCCTACGGCGAGTCCGACGAGGACAAGCTGCAGTCGCCGGACGAGGCGCAGGCCTATCTCGGCTATATCGGACCGTTCCCCAAGCTCGACTGAGCCCCGTACCCCGAGACGTCAAGGAGGGGGCGGGCTGCGGCCTGCCCCCTTTGCGCTGTGGAACCGACGGAACCATGCCCATGCCTCTCCTGCGCCTGACGGTCCTCGCCGGCGTCTCGCTGTCGGCCCTCGCCGGTGCGGCAGGTGCCACGGACCTCGCCTCGCTGGTGCCCGGCAACCCGTTCGCCTACATTCCGCCGCAATGCTGGACGAAGACCCGCGACGTCGCCGGTGCTGTCCACAACCCGTGCTACACCTGCCACGTCGCCGCGCCGGAGCCCAATTTCGCCCGCGACGAGGACCTGCAGCTTTCCTACGACTTCGCCGACGGGGTCGGGCGCAATTTGTGGAGCAACCTGTTCGTCGACCGGCGCCCCGCCATCGCGGCGATTCAGGATGCCGACATCCTGGCCTATGTGCGCACCGACAATTTCCATGACGCTGGCGGCAGGCTCGAGCTGGCGCGACGGCTGGAGCAGGTGCCGGCCGAATGGGACATCAACGGCGATGGGGTCTGGTCCGGCTACCGGCCGGACGTCTGGTTCGCATTCGACGACGAGGGCTTCGACCGCGACCCGGAGGGGCGCCGGACAGGCTGGCGGGCCTTCGCCTACAAGCCGCTGCCGGGCGCCTTCTGGCCCACCAACGGTTCCGCCGACGATGTCGCCATCCGCCTGCCGACGCCGTTCCGCGAGCGTGCCGACGGCACCCCGGACGACGCCGTCTACGCGCTCAACCTCGCCATCCTCGAGAGCCTGATCACGCAGGCCGACGTCACGATCCCGGCCACGGACGAGGTTCCGCTGGGGGTCGATCTCGACCGCGACGGCAGCCTTGGAACGGCCACCCAGATCGCCTTCGCCTTCGATCCGCGCAACGGCGTCGACATGAGCTGGGTCGGCCGGGCCAGGGACGAGCTGGCGGACGGAAGCCTGCATCTGGCGGCGCTGCTGTTTCCCGAGGGCACCGAGTTCGTGCACTCGGTGCGCTATCTCGACGTCGCCGCCGACGGCTCGGTCGGCGCCGCGGCGCGCCTGAAGGAGC
>JAPJRA010000244.1:0-3240 GCA_030824835.1 Geminicoccaceae bacterium
ACGCCTTGCCATTGTCCAGCGCCATCTTCAGCGCCCTGCCGCTGCTGGCCGCCCAGAACGTGGGGGAGATGCCGACATAGTCGGCGCCGTCGGCGCCGGCGCCGCGGTCGAACACGTTGCGGAACACGTAGGTCGGGCCGGCCTGCATGGACTGGTGGCTGATCGCGGTCAGGGCATTGTCGAAATAATTGCCGAAGATGCGGACGTTGACGGCGTAATTGTCGGCCTCGACCAGGTCGTCGGTGGCATTTTTGATGATGTTGCCGTAGATGTCGACGTCCTGCGACGAGGACGCATAAATGGTGTCGTAATAACGGTTGGTGCCACGGTCCAGCCCGGAGGCGCCGTTCACGCGGTCGTTCCTGGCGTAGATGGTGTTGTAGCGGATGGTCAACTGTTTGGAGGCGATGGCCGTGATGGCGCGGCTGCCCCAGGGATGGGCATCCGACGTGCACTCGTTCCAGCGGGTCGAGCGGTAGCGCGGATCGTGGATCCGGTTGTTCTGGATGACGATGTCCTGCCGGTCGCCGCTCACCAGGATGGCGGCATCGTCGGCGCGCGACAGGCTCTTCTTGTCGGTGCCGGCGATACAGCGGTTCTCCGATGAGCTCAAACTCTTGCTGCCGGTGAAGGCCTTGCCCTTGGATTGGTAATACAACTCGCGTTCGCCCCAGTCGTAGATATCGTTGTCCGTGATGACGATGTGTGGGCGTGTGGTGACGATTGCCTGAAACTTGCAGTCGGTGATGATGAAATTCTTCAGTACGACATAGGGTGCGTTAATCTCCACGCAGTTGTCACTGTGGCCGGGATCGATGATGCTGTTGCGACCGTCATAGATCATCCATTTGTCGGCGGTGCCGCCGGCGGTGATGACCAGCTTGCTCGTCCGCGTCCCGCTGAACCCGATCGTCGTGCCGGCAAAGGTCTCGGAGCGCGTCCGTGCCGGGGCGAGCGCGGTCCAGTCGCCCGTGCCCTTGCGGAACTGCAGCTCATAGGTGGTGCCGGGCGAGAGATTGACGATGCTGCCACGATATTGGTTGCGGAACCTGGCCAGGGCGCTGGGCGCCGTCCGATCCAGGAACAGGTTCTGGGCGTTCTTCCAGGTCGGGCTGCCGGCCACGCGATATTGCACGGCCACGATGTCGTTTCCGGTGGAGAAATAGCCGTAATACAGGCTGATCGCATGAAAGCTGGGGGTGACGGTCCATGTCGCCGTCTGCGCCCGTGCACCCGCCGACAGGAGCGGGCTTGTTGCCAGAAGCGCCAGCAAGACGGCGACGACGGGGGAACACAACCTTATAGCGAATATAATTTTCAGCAGACGGCCGACCTGACAGAACTTCTGGTTCATCGCGGGTTCCGTTGTTTGACGCCTCCGGCAGCCGGGAATCGCTAGCGCGTAGGATTATTCTGCCGGTGAGCGTAAGCTTCACTGACCGATTCCGCCGTGCCGGCTGACCCTGCTCCTAAAGCTCGTAATCGGCAGATAAGTGGCCGTCAAACACAATGCACGCTCAAGGCGTACATATTTCGCGATTCGGATGCAGCACTGCGAGGCGCTAACGCAGAACGTTAGGATCCGCGGCGCTGTGGCGGCCGAATGGTCGCCAGGGTGGAAAGATTACTCGACGCTGGCGCCTGAAGCCGACACCACCGGAGCCCAGCGGGCGAGTTCGGCGGCGACGCGGGTGGCCAGCTGTTCCGGCGTGGAGGCGATGACGGTGGCGCCGAGCTCGTGCAGCGCGTCCTGCACCTCCTGGGCCGCCAGCGCATCGACCACGGCCTTGTGCAGCTGTTCGATCCGTGCCGGCGGCGTGCCCGCCGGGGCGAACAGCCCGTCCCAGCTGGATGCCTGGAAGGCGGGCAGGCCCGCCTCCGCCATGGTGGGCACGTCGGGGACCCGATCGACCCGCGCGTCGCCGGTAACGGCGAGCCCGCGCAGGCGACCGTTCCGGATGAAGTCCGCGGTCGGCGGCAGGCTCATGAACATCATCGCGACATGGTTGTTCATCAGGTCGCTCAGCGCCGGCCCGACGCCCTTGTAGGCGATGGGCTGGATCTCGACGCCCGTCGCCAGCTTGAACATCGTGCCCAGCAGATCGGAGGGCGTGCCCGGGCCGGCGGTGGCGTAGCCGTAGGCGCCCGGGTTGGCGCGCAGCAGCTCGATGAGCTCGGTCAGCGTCGCTGCCGGCAGGTCCGGGCTGACCAGGAGCACTTCCGGAAACTCGACCAGCAGGGAGATCGGCGCGAAGCCCGCCACCGGGTCGTAGGGGAGGGTCTTGTAGAGGGCCGGGTCGATGCCGTGGGTCGCCTGGGTGCCCAGCAGCAGCTTGTAGCCGTCGGGATCGGCGCGGGAAACGTAACCGGCACCCAGCGTGCCGTCGGCGCCGTCCTGGTTGTCGACCTTCACGTCGGTGCGGAAATTCTTGCTCATCCGGTCGGCCAGGATGCGTGCCACGCGATCCTGGGGCCCCCGCTCGGGGAACGGCACCACCAGGCTGATGGCGTGCAGCGGAAAGCCGATCTCCTGGGCCGTGGCCTGAGGCATGACGGCGAAGCCGGCCAGAACGGTGAGCAGCAGCAGCCGGATTCGCGTGAGCGGCATGGTCTCTCCTCGGGGGCTCGTCCCGCCGGGCCGCGGCAGGTTAGGGGTCGATGGCAGAATTAGCGCGCCCAGGCGAGCGACAAGATGGTGAGGTGTCCCATCGAATGGCCGGCTTGGATTCTCATCGAGAAGGACCCTCGGGCACTCGTGGAGCGCTCGCGCCGGAATCGTCCGCCAGCCCTTTCCGCCGCCACCGTTCGAGGGCCGATCGTCGTAAAGCCGGTCATCGCGTCGCGGCGCATCTTCTCGTCGTGCACAGGGTACAGCGCGTGGGGCGGCTCCCGATCGCTGTGTGGACCTGTCGTTGCGGAGTCGATCCCGGTGATGGCAGGAGTAACCCGACTCCGCGCGCCGTGCTACCGCTCAACCGTCCATGAGGAGACGCCGATGACCGCCGACGAAGCCTTGCTCGCCACCCTGCTCGAGCAGGAGGAGCGCCTCCAGCTCGCCGCCTTCGACAACGTCACCGCGTTCACGCTGGGCATGGCGCTGGTCGAGCGGGCCCGTGCCGGCGGCATGGCGCTGACCGTCGACCTGACGCGGGTGCACCAGCAATTGTTCCACGTCGCCCTGCCGGGCACGACCGTCGACAACGACCACTGGATTCGCCGCAAGAACGCTGCCGTCTACCG
>JAPJRA010000244.1:3250-6196 GCA_030824835.1 Geminicoccaceae bacterium
ACCGCTTCGGCCGCAGCTCGTTCTATCTCGGCGTCTCGTGCCGGGTGCGCGGGCTGAGCCTGGCCGAGCGCTATCTGGTCGATGCCCACGAGTTCGCGGCGCACGGCGGCGCGTTCCCGATCCGCGTTCGCGGCGTCGGCCTGGTCGGCACGATGACCGTCTCGGGCCTGCCGCAGGAAGAGGATCACCAGCTGGTGGTGAGCGTGCTCGAGGCATTTCTGGGCGGGCGCTGAGCCGGCCCGTTCGCTTTATGCGGGCTTGCTGCCGCCTGTGGATCGACCGTAGCTTCCCATCACGATAGGGGGGAAGCATGGCCACGATCTACGCTTCGGTGAAGGATCGCCCGACGGCGACCTACGCGCTGGGCGTCGCGGTCAACCGAGCCCTGCCCGGCGACACGCTCCAGCGGCTGGCAGGATGGTGCACCGTGCCCGTCGTCGTGCACGACATCGAGCCATGTATCCGAGGAGCCCTGCACGTCCTGATTGGCATCGTTTGAAGTCTGTCCGCCACTGCGGCGGCCGCATGCTTCGCTTGGCTCGACAGGGCGGGATATGAGGGCGCCGACCTGGAGACCTACTAGGCACTTGGCCGACTGCTGGATAAGATAGAATTCGCTTCGATGCGGGCACGGGAGAGTAAGGAAATCGCCAGAATTGCGCCCAAGATCATCGATGCATGGGCCGGGCAGCTCGAAGGGCCACGGCGCGACGCTGGCGCCCGCTGCTCCAGACTTCCGGAGGCCGGGCCAGGCCGTGACCTGGCCGCCGGCTGAGCGGTCCGGCCGACCCGCCCATTCGAGTCGCCCGCGATGAGGCCCACGCCGCATAAGCCCGTCCGCAGCTCCACCGGCAAAGACACGTCTGGGCAGGTCCAGTCGCTGACCCGTGCCTTGTCCCTGTTGCGCGCCCTGGCCGAGAGCGGGGACGGGATGACGCTGTCCGATGTGGCGCAGATCGTCGGGTTGCCGCCATCGACGACACACCGGCTGCTCACGACGCTGCAGCAGGAGCGGTTCGTGCGCTTCGATGCTGCGGCGCATGTCTGGCAGGTCGGGGTCGAGGCCTTCATCATCGGCAACGCCTTCGTACGCACCCGCGACGTCGTCGGCATGGCGCGGCCCTACCTGCGCCGGCTGATGGAGGAGGGCGGGGAGACCGCCAATCTCTATCTCGAGCAGGAGGGCGAGGTGGTCTGCATGGCGCAGATCGAGTGCCGCCAGATGATGCGGGCGATCGCCCGGCCGGGCGGGCGCGTGCAGATGCACTGCTCTGGTGCGGGCAAGGCGCTGCTCGCCTGGGTCGCGGACGGGGAGCTGACGCGGATCATCCAGCAGCACGGGCTGCGGCGCGTCACCGAGCGGACGCTGGACACGCCACGCAAGCTGCGCGCGGCGTTGGCGCAGGTGCGCGAGCAGGGCTACGCCGTCGACGACGAGGAGCACGCGGTCGGGCTGCGCTGCGTGGCGGCGCCGGTGTTCGACGAGCACGGACGCCCGGTGGCGGCGCTGTCGCTCTCAGGCCCCGGGGCACGCGTCACCGAGGACCGGCTGGCGACGCTTGGCGGCCTGACCGCCCGGGTGGCGCGCGAGCTGTCGGGGGAGCTGGGCGGGCACTCCGCCGCCAAGCGCTGAGCATCTCAATTTCGCACCCGGCCAACCAATTGAGTCGGCTCGACTTTGTGGCCAGCATTCCACCATGCGGAATGGCTTCCAGAGCCGATTGCGACCTATTGCCGTGCGGCGCTATTCTGCAATGGTGCACTGAACACCGAGCAGGGAGAGCTGGAATGCCGAAGATGACGGCCGTGCAGGCGGCGGTCCGGGTGCTGGAGCGCGAGGGCGTCAGCGTCGCGTTCGGCGTGCCAGGTGCCGCGATCAATCCCTTCTACGCGGCGATGCGCGAGCATGGCGGCATCCGCCACATCCTGGCCCGGCACGTCGAGGGCGCCTCGCACATGGCCGACGGCTACACCCGCGCCGTGGCCGGCAATATCGGCGTCTGCATCGGCACCTCGGGGCCGGCCGGCACCGACATGATCACCGGCCTCTACGCCGCCATCGCCGACTCCCTGCCGATCCTGTGCATCACCGGCCAGGCGCCGCGCGCGCGCCTCTACAAGGAGGACTTCCAGGCGATCGACATCGAATCGATCGCGAAGCCGGTGACCAAGTGGGCGGTGACCGTGCGCGAGCCCGGCCTCGTGCCGCGGGTGTTCCAGCAGGCGTTCCACATCATGCGCTCGGGCCGGCCGGGGCCGGTGCTGATCGACCTGCCGATCGACGTGCAGACGGCCGAGATCGAGTTCGACCTCGACACCTACGAGCCCCTGCCGGTCTACAAGCCGAAGGCCAGCCGCCGCCAGGTCGAGAAGGCCATGGCGATGCTGAACGCGGCCGAGCGGCCGCTGATCGTGGCCGGTGGCGGGATCATCAACGCCGACGCGTCGGACCTGCTGGTCGAGTTCGCCGAGGTCACCGGCGTGCCGGTGATCCCGACGCTGATGGGCTGGGGCTGCATTCCCGACGACCACGAGCTGATGGCCGGCATGGTGGGCCTGCAGACCAGCCACCGCTACGGCAACGCCACCTTCCTCAAGTCGGACTTCGTGCTGGGCATCGGCAATCGCTGGGCCAACCGGCACACCGGCACCATCGAGAGCTACACCAAGGGCCGCACGTTCGTGCATGTCGACATCGAGCCGACGCAGATCGGCCGGGTGTTCAACCCCGATTTCGGCATCGTCTCTGACGCCAAGGCGGCGCTCGAGCTGTTCGTGGCGGTGGCGAAGGAATGGAAGGCCGAGGGCAAGCTGCCGGACCGGGACGCCTGGGCGCACGAGTGCGAGCATCGCAAGCTCCACATGCTGCGCAAGACGCATTACGACCAGGTGCCGCTGAAGCCGCAGCGGGTCTACGAGGAGATGAACGAGTCCTTGGGTCGCGAC
>JAPJRA010000245.1 GCA_030824835.1 Geminicoccaceae bacterium
GGACCGGCTGCGGCGGGAGATGACCTTCCTGGAGCTGGCCTCGGCCGAGGGGTACGCGCGCCTCCTGGAGGAGGCCGGCTGCAAGGTGGTCCAGCGCCATGATCTGGGGCCGGATTGGACCGAGATCCTGCGCCAGCGGCTGGAGATGTACCGCGGGCTCGAGGCCACCACGGTGGAGCGCTTCGGCGCCGAGCATTTCCAGCGCTGGGACGAGGCCTATGCCTTCTTCGTGGGGCTCTACGGCACCGGCAGGCTCGGCGGTGTGCGGATCGTGGCCGAGCGCCTGCCGGGTTGAGCGTGCCGCGGCTCAGCCCATGGCTTCCTGCAGCAGGGCCAGGAACTGGGACTCACTCGCCGGGCGTGGGTTGGTGGCCGCCGAGTGGTCGAGGGTGGCGCCGTGGGCGATGTCGGCGAGGCAGGATTCCGGCACACCCATCTGGCGCAGGCTCCCTGGCAGGCCGAGGCGGCCGGCCAGGGCCGCGAAGTGGTCGGCCAGCGAGGCGCCCGCCGGCAGGCCCAGCGTGCGGCGCAAGGTGCCGTACTTGGCCTCGGCATGGGATTCGTTGAAGCGCAGCACGGCAGGCAGCAGCACGGCGTTGAGCGTGCCGTGGTGCAGCGAGGGCGCCTTCAGCCCGCCCAGCGGGTGCGACAGGGCGTGGACCGCCCCCAGCCCCTTCTGGAAGGTGAGGCCGCCCTCCAGGGCCGCCATCAGCATCTGCGTGCGGGCCTCGAGGTCGGCGCCGTCGGCCACGGCGCGCTCGATGGCGCCCACGGCTCGCGCCAGCCCGTCCAATGCTATGGCCTCGGCCGGCGGGTTGAAGCGCGGCGACAGGTAGGTCTCGACACAGTGGGTGACGGCATCCATGCCGGTGGCGGCGGTGAGCCAGGCGGGCATGCCCAGGGTCAGGTCCGGGTCGCAGATGGCGGCCTTGGGGATCAGATGCGGGCTGATGAAGCCGAGCTTGCGGCCGTCCTCCAGCGTGATCAGGGCGGCGCGGCCGACCTCGCTGCCGGTGCCGGCGGTGGTCGGGATGGCGATCACCGGGGCGGTGGCGGCGGTGATCTTCGGCACGCCGCCCAGGATGGCGGCGTAGGTGGCGAGCGGGCCCGGGTGCGTCGCCAGCAGGGCCACACCCTTGGCGAGGTCGATCGGCGAGCCGCCGCCGACCGCGATCACCCCGTCGCAGCCCTCGGCCCGGTAGAGGACGAGAGCCGCCTCGACCGCGGCCTCGGTCGGGTTCGTGGGCGTGCCGTCGTAGAGCACGGCGGCCATGCCGCAGGCGGCGGCGACCCGGTCGACGAGGCCGGCCGCCCGCACGCCGGCGTCGGCCACCAGCAGAGGCCGCTTCACGCCGAGGCCGGCCAGGACCTGGCCCAGCTCGACCAGCGTGCCGCTGCCGAAGCGGATGTGCGAGAGATAGAAGATGTCGGCCAAGCCCGTGCCTCCCGATGCGGCAGGCGCACCCCGGGCATGAATAGATCCCGCCCGCCCGGCAGCCACCGTGCGGCGGACGACCTCCGCCCGTCGCCTCCCCGTTGCCGCGATCTAGCGACGGGGTGGCGCTGCTGTCCAGCGCCCTTGGCGGCGTATCAGACGTGCGTCGTTGGCTCGCCGCTCAAGCGGCGCGGCATCCCTTGCGGGCGAGGGCGTCGCGGCGGCGGCGCTCGTGGCGGTTCAGAGGTGGGATGGGGCAGGCTGTCTCGGGATAGTTGGGTTCGAACGTGCGCGGCGGTGTCGGCGTGGCGGGGGGCGGGGTTGCGCTCTTGGGTTCAGACGTGCGCGATGGGGTTTCGGCGCGGTCCTCGGTGGCGCGGTCCTCTGTTGCGAGGTCCTGGTTGGGGCGGTTCTTGAGGACGCGGAGCGCTCTCAGGGCGCGGCCCATGTCGGTGTCGAGGCGGCTGCCGTAGCGGCCGAGGGTCTGCAAGCGCTTCAGGCTGGCTTCGGAGATCGTGTCCTCGGCGTCGGCGGTGGCGAGGGCCTTGAGCTCGAGCCGGCGCAGGCGCTGCTGGCGCCACATGCCGGCCACGAGCTCGGAGGTCCAGTGGCGCTCGAAGGCGTCGCGCGGGTGCCAGTCGGCGTCGACGGCGCGCTCGAGCCTTGCCAGCTCCTCGCCGTCCTCACCGGGCAACAGACAAAAGTCGCCGCCGCGCAGGCCGTGGCGGGTGCGGTTCTGGGCGGCGACGGCCTTGCCGGCCTCGGTGGTGGGGCCGGTGGAGCGGGCGCCGTTGGCGCGCGAGGCGGGGGACGGGTCGAGCGGCACGAGCGATCTCCTGACGGGTGAGGAATGGTCTAACAATATCATCCTAGGATTGAGTTGTTCAAGGATCGTGGTCCTTTGATCGGCGGTGACCATTGCTGGTGAGGGTTGCCCTGTGGGCTTGCAATGCGCAGGGACCATGCGCATGATTCAGGCTTGGTGTGGGTCGGCGACAGGTGACGGGTGAGCGCCCAGGACGTGCGACGGCGGCGAGCGATGAACCTGACCGTACCCGCAGCGTTGGCGGAAGCCGCTCGGGCGCTCCGTGTGAAAGCCTCGCAGGCGGCCGAGGCCGGCAACTCCGCCGCCGTGCGGCGCGCCAGAGAGGAGGCTTGGCTTGCGGCCAATCGGGCGGCGATCGATGAGCATGCCACGTGGCTCGACCGGCACGGCTTGCCACTGGAGCCGGCCTGGCCGGAGTGATGGCGCGGTTCGACGTCCATCGGTGCCGCCGCCGGGCTTTCCCTACCTCCTCGGCAACCAGGCCGAATTCCTGAGCCATCTGCCGACGCGGCTGGTCATCCCGCTGCTGCCGGCGGCGACGTTCGCCGGCATGATCGAGCGTCTGCAGCTGCGTGTCATCGTCGACAGCTGCGAGTTCGTCCTGGCCGCCAACCTAATGGCGAGCATCCGTCGCGATCAGCTCGGGCCGAAGGTGGGCTCCCTGACCGACCGACGTAGTGAGATCGTGGCGGCCGTCGATTTCCTGCAGCAGGGGTTCTGACGTGCTGGCGTAAGCTGACACGCTCGGGTAAGGCCAGCGACGTGGGCGCCTTCAAGGCCGGCAGCGGCGGCATGCTGGAGACGGGCGGCGGCGACAGCTTCAGCCTGGGCGGGAGTGGGCTCCAGGAGAAGGTGACCGAGCAGTTGTGCGACCTAGTGCTGGAGCACGCGCAGTCGCTGCTGTGAGGGGGCGGGATCGTTAAATTCGGAAGTTGCACCAGAAACTCAGTCCTGTCTGGCCCCCGTCATCAACCCAGCTTCTCGATCAGCTCAACGGCAATTGAAATGCCAAATTGCCTGATGCGCGTTGCGGCAGCCTGGAGGCTAACCTTGCTGAAAAATGGTAGATCGAGCGACCCATCCGTATAGGGCTTGTGCATGATACCATACACAACAGTATAGTTGTCGCGCGCCAACTTTGTGTTGCTCTGAGGCAGATAGACTTCGAAGCCTCTTCCGAGGGACTTCACCTTGGTGCGAAGCTTCTTGCGAAACTCTTTGTCGCTGACAAAGGCCTCGGCACTGACAACGCCCTGCGCCCAGAGGTGGCTGATGGAGCCGGACGAATTGCCGTCCTTGAGATGGATGAACTGCTTGGCATTTGAAAAGAAATCACAGGCTTCGAGGTTGGCGTATCTCGCGCCCCCAGGAATAATTGCCTCCTTGTCGAGTTTTAGGAGATCGGTGCGTGTAGCCACGATGTCGGCTATCAGTTGCTGCTCGTTCCTGCAGGTCGTGGCGCCGACAATGGTGACTCTCGGGATGTTAGCGAAGAAGGTTTCAACACTGTCTTTGAAGCGCCGGTCAACTCGATACCAAAGTCCCGCGAAGAGAACGTAGTAGCTTGCAGCGGCGCCGTTTCCGAGAACAGTCTCGAAAACAAAGCAATCGTAGACCCGCCAGCGCTCAGAGAATTCGTCGTCGTTCTTCACTTTCGCGCGAATGCGGTGGCGGTATTTCAATTCGGCGACGTCGCCAGCAAAATTACGCTGGTTCAACTCACCGACATAGTCGGCGATGGAAAGGCTGTGAAAAGTAGTACGGGGCCTGCCAAAGCCATTGTAACGAAGTTCGCTCCCCTCGGTGTAGTCAACTATCTCTGGCGGAGCCAAATGAAGCTCGGTGTTCTTGCCAGCGCGAAGGTCCACCAGCGCGGCAAACAGATTGGCGTCGAGCTGCTCAATCGTGTCCTTCTCCGCGACGACCCGCATATTGTCGACCCAGGAGAACTCCCTTTGGTAAGATTTCTTGTGGAAAGCAGCACATGCCGCCGAGCATTTGTTACGCAGCGTGTCCGCCTCTACTTCGCAAGTCATTGACAGGCTGTCTTTGCCCGCCACGAATGCGGCAAGACTTCGGTCTTTGGGCGTACCGCCCGCAACACGGGCTAGGTCGCGTAGCATGTCCACGCCAAATTCTTGTAAATCGCTGTCGCGGCTGGCCTGAACGCGCTTTTGGAAGGTGACCGCGTCAGGCGTGGCGAGGTCGAGGCTGCGGAGTTGATTGCGTGGAACGGTATTAAGGGTGACCTTCAGGCCAAATTGTCGCTCGAAGCTGTCGTCATTAAGGGCTATATGGATGTATCCGAAACACACGGCAACCGTCCGCTCTTCAACAGGTACAAAGATCACGGCGCCGGCTCCCGCTGTGAATATCCCTTCGGGTACATCGCCGAAGCCTGACGCGATGAAAGTGCGCCAGGGTGGCGGATTTGAATAGATCTGCCCTACAAAGACCCGCGCGCTCTCAATGCCGGCCCATGGGCGTTCTTCCAGCTGCCGCTCGCCGCCTGGCGCAAAGGCTTCCCCGAATGCCTGCTCGACTGTACGTGTAGCGCGCAGCAGGCGTAGCGTTAGCGTACGCATCTTTCCCTCAAGCGATAGTGTCTCTTGGCGTGGTGTTGCTGGCGTTGATCGCCACAGTACGTGACGGGGCGGTTTAGTAGGGTGGCTAGAGTTGCGTTTGCCGTACCAGGTCCGATCAATTTACAGATCGGCTAGGTCAGTAGCTCTGTCATACCGGCCACAACATCTGGGCGACCTTGACAGCTTACCCGGAGCCGAAGTCTGAGATCAGCTGAGTATTGCCGGCGATCTCGGCCTGGATCTGGGCGCAGGGCATGGTGTTGTCCTGCGGCTGGCTGATCGCCACCGGGTGGGCGTCGCGGCCGGCGCAGCCGGCCATGGTGAGGATCGCGATACCGACGACCGAGCTTTTGTAAATCGGAAGCTTTATTAGCATTTTTCTTCTCAACTTTTATTAACTATACTGCGAGCCCTATCGGTTCGCGGCGCCGGTGTCAGCAAGAATCGGTGCGGCGGCGCCGGAACGCCCGCATGTGCATATCATCGTGCGCATGGTCGGATGATGGTCGGGATCGGCCGGCGGCGCCGGCGGGCGATGCGGCAGCATGGCCGATGCGCTATGGTGTGGGCCGCAACGGATGCAGGACGCCATGGCCACACGCCCGCAAGCGCTCCACGACGCCGACTTCTACGCCTGGACCCGCCAGCAGGCCCGCGCGCTGCGCCGGCTGAAGGCGCTGCGGCTCAATGCCGAGCTCGACCTCGATCACCTGGCCAGGGAGATCCGCGACTTGGGCAGCGAGCAGCTCTTCGCGCTCCAGAGCCAGACCGAGCGGTTGATCGAGCATCTGCTGAAGCTGCAATACAGCCGGCACGAGCAGCCACGCCGGCAGTGGCTGATCTCGATCAACAATGCCCGCAACGAGATCGAGCGGCGGATGACCGCGAGCCTGCGGCGGCGGCTGGCGGTGTCGTTGCCGAAGCTCCACGCGCATGCGCGGCGCAATGCGGCGTTGGCGCTGGAGGATCACGGCGAGGCAGAGGCCGCAGCGGCGCTGCCACTGGAATGCCCGTACCCGCTGGACCTGCTGCTCGACGGGGAATGGCTGCCGGAGCGGGTTACGCCATAATCCAGCCGATCAACGGACGGTAACCAGCGGTCCAACCCATATCGGTTCCGTGTCCGGCCGTGCCGACGGCGCTCGGGCAGCGGGACAGCAACGACGGCGAGGAAACCTACGCCGGCTTCCGGCAGATCACCTCGATCGGGTGGGTCCGGTTCTCCTCGATGTTGCGGGCGGCGTTCCGGGTCTTCTCGGGTGCCGTCTGGCCGAGGAGGATGTGGACGCCGAAGGGCGGCAGCGTGCCTTTCTCCGCCAGCTCGATCGCGCGGCGGTAGCCCTCCAGG